>NZ_JCALDY010000039.1:0-34706 GCF_059813095.1 Mycobacterium sp. NGS22 | reverse complement strand
GTCAGATGTCCACCCGGCTTTCGGTGAATGTCGAACCTGTCCGGATCGTCGAAATGACGCTCATCGCGGTTGGCTGACGCCAGCATCATCAGTAGCGCGCTGCCGGCAGGAATCATCTGCTGCTGGAAGGTCACATCGTCAGAAGCAACGAAGCGTGCCACGTGCGGCCCTGGTGGTTCGAAGCGCAGGAGTTCCTCGATCGCTACCGGAATCAGCTTGTGGTCCTGCACGAGTTCCTTCCGTTGATCGGGATGTTCGGCAAGAACCTTGCCCATCCAACCGAATAGTCGGCCGGTCGTCTCGACCCCCGCACCGGCAACGACGGCGAGGAACACAGTGAGCTCCTGCTTGGTCAGCTTCCGCGTGGTGCCAGTTTCGTCTTCGAACTCGACGTTGAGTAGTTCGGTGATCAGATCGTCCGACGGATTTTTCTCCCGCCATTCGACGTACTCACCGAACATTTCACCGGTGAAATACCGGTCTTTCTTGATTGCCATTGGCCTTCCCGGTTCATTGCGCAACACGTCGTTGGCGTGCTGACGCACCGCGGGCTGTTCGGCGTCGGGGATGCCTGCGAGCATTCCGATTGTGCGCATGGGGAGTTCGGCGCCGAGGTCCTCGACGAAATCGAACCGGTCGCCACCGACGAGGGGATCGAGGCAGGCGACACAGAATGCACGGATCTTGTCCTCGATCGCGCGCATCTTCTTCGGCGTGAATGCCCTCGAAACGATCGCGCGATGGATGGTGTGCAGGGGCGGGTCCTCGTTGATAAAGATGCCTGGCGGCATCACTGGGTCGGTCATGACCACTTCGAGGATGTCGCCTTTGGCCGAGCTCAGCCGTGCGGTATCCCGCAGCGCGGCGTCGACGTCCGCGTAGCGACTTACAGCCCAGAAGTCATGCCGTTCGTTGTAGTAGACCGGTTGTTCGTCGCGTAGGCGGCGGTAGGTGGGATAGGGATCGAGGTCAATGTCGAAGTCCCATGGGTCGTAGTACAAGTCGCTCAACATCGACTCCTCGACGATAGAAGCATCAATCGCGTATAGTGACTGCTGTACGAACGTACAGGACGAATAGTGGACCGGCAACAGCGGATTCGTGCAGGAGGCCGCGCAATGCTATACGGTCGTACGATTCGGGCGGACGCACGAAACGTTCGACTCACCGGACTTAGGGAGCTCGATGGGCAATCGGTTTTCACTTGATGGCCGCGTCGCGGTCGTAACCGGCGGAGGTACTGGCATCGGGCGGGGCGCCGCCCTCGTTCTAGCCGAGTATGGCGCCAATTTGGTATTGGCCGGCCGTCGGCCCGAGCCGCTCGAATCGACGGCCCAGGAAGTGGTGGCGATGGGTCGCCGTGCGCTTGCGGTTTCCACGGATGTCACTACTGCAGAGGCGTGTCGCGGCCTGGTCGATGCGGCAGTGGCCGAGTTTGGCCGTCTTGACGTGCTGGTCAATTGTGCTGGTGGGGCGGAAACGAAGTCGATCATGAAGTGGCCCGATGACGATTTCGAGACAGTGCTGGACCTCAATTTCAAAGCGGTCTGGCACCTTTCCAAAGCGGCCGCCGGGCAGATGATGACTCAGGGCAAAGGGGCGATCGTCAATATCTCTTCTGGGGCAAGCTTGCTGGCGATGCCGCAGGCTGCGCCCTACGGCGCAGCAAAGGCGGCCGTCAACAACCTGACGGGGTCAATGGCTGCCGCTTGGGCCAAGAAGGGCATAAGGGTCAACGCTATTGCGGTCGGAGCGGTGCGGGCCGCTACCTTGACCGACGACGCGGCGCGTTATGGCCTGGATCCGGAGGCTATCGCGATGACCAACGGGTTGGGCCGGCTCGGTGAACCCGATGAGATCGGTTACGGGGTGCTGTTTTTTGCATCCGACGCATCGAGCTTCTGTTCGGGTCAAACGCTCTATATGCACGGAGCGCCGGGTCCGGCGGGCGTCTAGGCCTGCGGGTGCGTCGCGGACACGTGCTTGTGTTCCCCGGTAGGCACGCTATACATTCGTACAGCATCGAGTAATGATCTCTTCAGAAAGTGGTGCGGTGAGCCGAACAGCCATAGTGACTGGCGCGGGGTCTGGGCTGGGTCGGTCGATCAGCCTGAAACTAGCGGCCGACGGCCATCGTGTGGGCTTGGTGGACGTAAATCCAGAAAGTGCTGAGAAAGTCGCCATCGAGATAAATGATCTGGGAGGCAAGGCTTTTCCCCGTGATGCTGACGTGTCTGACGAGCTTGCGGTAGAGGCCGCGTTCGCCGACGTCCGCAACTCACTCGGGCCGGTCGAGATCCTCGTGACCAGCGCGGCGATTGCGGGTTTCACACGTTTCGACAGGATCACTCTGGAAGAGTGGAACCGATACCTAGCGGTCAATCTCACCGGCACCTTCCTGTGTATCCGTAATGCCCTATCTGACATGGTGGCCGCCAGATGGGGCCGCATTGTGACGATTTCCTCCGCAGCAGGGCAGCAGGGCGCTCCTCGACAAGGGCACTATTCGGCCACCAAGGGCGGGGTCATCGCGATGACAAAGACGATCGCCTTGGATTACGCCCGCAAAGGCATTACAGCCAACACCGTGCCACCGTTCGTCATTGATTCACCAATGCTTCGACAGCAACAAGATGAGGGCAAACTTCCCGGCACGGAGACGCTCGTACAAGCCATCCCTGCCGGTCGCCTTGGCGTGGCCGAGGAAGTAGCAGCGGTCTGCTCCTTTCTGTGCTCCGAAGGAGCCGGCTACGTCAACGGGCAGGTAATCGGAGTAAACGGTGGCGCTGTCATTTGACTGAAATACGTAAACCGTTGTCGCGCAATACGAGGAGGTAACGTGCGAGTCCACGTCGATCCGTCACGATGCCAAGGCCACACCCTGTGCGCCATGATCGCACCCGAATCGTTCGAGCTGGATGATGTCGATGGGCACGCGAACGCCACCGTCGAGGACGTTCCAGAAGATCAGCAGGCCGCGGCGCGCGAAGCCGTCAGTTCCTGCCCAGAGCAAGCCATTTCGATCATGAGCGACCGCGTGATCGCTGCGCGCGCCGCGCACGGCCAACGACGGGTGTGACGAGTGAGCTCAATTCACGAGGGTCCCGCCAGTGCAACCGAAGGAGCCACGTTTCACTTCGACCGTCACGCCGACAATTACCGCGAGAACTTTCTTGACATCACCCACGATATGCATAGGCGGTGTCCGATCGCCTGGACGGACACCTACGACGGCCACTGGGTTGCCGCAGGGGGCCGAGAAGTCTTCGAACTTGCGCGCTGTCCGCATGTCTCCAACGATCATGACGTCCACAACGAACGCCGCGGATACAAAGGCATTTCAATACCGTTGACGGTCGAAGCGGAAAATTTCCGCGGCGGGATGCTCGAAATGGATGATCCCGAACACCGCTACTACCGAACGGTGCTCAACCCCTATTTGTCGCCGGCGGCGGTTAAGCGCTGGGAGCCCTTCGTCGACGAGATCACTCGCGCTTGCATCGACGACCACATCGAAGCGGGACGAATCGACTTCGTCGACGATCTCGCCAATGTAGTCCCGGCAGTACTCACCCTGGCAATGCTCGGAGTTCCGTTAGAGAAGTGGACTCTCTACAACGAACCCGCGCATGCATTGGTCTACACACGGCCCGACTCGCCAGAGGCCCCCCGCATGCGTGAGCTGTATATGGCAATGGGCGTCGACCTTTTCACCAACCTTGCGCAGATTCGAGAGAACCCCCGACCGGGCATCATCGATGCGCTAGTCAGAATGCAGCTCGACGGCGAAGCACCGCCGGATATCGAGTTGCTCGGCATGCTGAACCTGTTGATCGGCGGTGGCTTCGATACCACGACCGCTTTGACCGCTCACGCGCTCGAATGGTTGGCGCAGCACCCCTCTGAGCGCACCCGACTCAGCCGGGACCGCGAAACCCTGCTCAATCCCGCCACCGAGGAGTTCCTGCGCTATTTCACCCCCGCGCCGGGTGATGCCCGCACCATCTCCCAGGACGTCGAAATCTCCGGTGCCGCACTCAAGGAGGGTGAACGCCTGTGGTTGTCGTGGGCGATGGCGAACCGTGATCCGGTGTTGTTCGCCGATCCCGACAGTGTCGTCCTGGATCGAAAAGGCAACCGTCACTTCAGCTTCGGATTAGGCGTTCATCGGTGCATAGGGTCCAACGTGGCGCGTGCGGTGTTCAAGTCGATGCTCACAGCGGTACTGGACCGAATGCCGGACTACCAGTGTGTGCCTGAAGGGACTGTCCACTACGACAGCATTGGCGTGATTCAAGGAATGCGACATTTGCCCGCCACCTTTACGCCCAGTCCGCGGTCCGGCCCCGGGGTGGACGAAACGGTGCAGCGGCTTCAACGTATCTGCGACCAGCAGGGCCTGGCGCGGCCCATCACCGAGCTCAAAGAAGCCGCAAAGATCGAGGACTGAGGGCCGATGTCCGGCTCAATAGAGGAGAATCCGATGTCGGACAACCCGATTGCAGTGGTTACGGGTGCCAGCCGAGGCGCCGGCGCGGGCATCGCGCGCGCGTTGGGTAGCCACGGTTGCACCGTCTATGTGACAGGTCGCACCCGCAGCGGTGACGAGTCGCCGCGCAGGGGCAGTATTGACGAGACGGCAGCGCAAGTCACCGCGGCGGGTGGCAACGGGATCGCGGTCGGTGTCGACCACGGTGACGACGCTCAAGTAAGCGACTTGTTTGATCGCATACGCAACGAGGTGGGCCGCGTCGACATTTTGGTCAACAATGCGGCCATCATCCGCGACGAGATGATGGGGCGGACGAAATTCTGGGAGGAGCCTCTCAACGTCATCGACACACTTGATGTCGGTCTCCGCAGCAGCTACGTCGCTACGGTTCTTGCTGTTCCACTCATGCTTCCCCAGCGCAAAGGCCTGGTGGTGTTCTCGTCGTCTTCGGGTGCGGTGCACTACGCGTTCGGACCCGCTTACGGAGTGCCGAAGGCCGGCACCGACAAGATGGCTGCTGACATGGCTTTCGACCTCAAAGAATTTGACATCGCTGCTATTTCGATATGGATGGGCTCACTGCTCACCGACAGGGTCCGCAAGATCATTGCAAGCAACCCTGAGAAGTTCGGCCACATTCTCGAGACCGCGGAAACCCCGGAACTGACCGGCCACGTCATCTGGGCACTTTTCAACGACCCGGAACTGATGACGCTGAGTGGCCAGACGCTGATCGGCGCCGAACTTGCGGCGACGTATGGCATTGTCGACGAGGGTGATCGTCAGCCACCGTCCTATCGCGACCTCTTTGACGTGCACCCCCGGCAGCAGTGCGCGCATGTGATGCGTTGAGCGCACGACGGGACGATTGTGCAACTCAAATTCGACACCGAAGTGGAGACTTTTCGGAACAAGTTGACGGTCTTCTTGGACGAACATGTCCCTTCGGTAGCTGAGGCGGCGGCTACGCGTCCACGGTCGAGCGCCGACATACCGCCATGGGCGCGCCAGTGGCAGCGCCTGATGTTCGAGCATGGCTGGTTGCACCGTGGCTACCCGCCCGGATTCGGTGATCAACGACTTAGTACCGCGGCATGTTTTGCGGTAGATGACTGGGAGTTGCTGCGGTGACTGCAAAGCGGACCGGCCTTCTCGGATCCCGCTGGCCCACATTATTTCTGACGCACGCTTCCTCGCCGTCGCGACGGCGTCTTCTTCCTCGACGGATTAGCACGCGGTTCCACGGAATCGATGTAACGCTCGAACGCCTTGGTAACCTCGCGGTGCGCCGACTTCACGCCGATGCCCTCTTCGAGGTTGATGAATTTCGGCAGCCCGGACATCAGCAATTGCAGCGCCGGTAGTGATAGATCGCCGATCGGACGCGCCTTGCGACCAAACTTTGCGACTAGCGCGTCCAATTGCACTTTGCGCACACCCTCTGTCACTGCGGCAATCTCGTTGCGGATGGACTTGCGGTGATTGCCCAGGGCCATGAATTCGGTCATCAAAGCGCCAGTGGCTTCTTCCCACGAGTATTCCCACACGGCGCGAAGAGGTTCATCGGCGCGGCGCTGCAGCTCACTGGTCAGATATGCCAGATTGCGTTCCGCGTATCGCCGAATAGCAGCGATGAAGATGTCGTCGACACTCGGGAAGTAATACTGCACCAGGCTCGATGTGACACCAGCCTTCGCAGCAAGCGCCCTGTATGTGACGCTCGCGTAACCCTCCTCCAGCATCATCTTCTCGACGCAGTCAAGAAGGATGTCCCGAGTCTTGGACGTTTCGGCGCCAACTCGCCGCGAAGATGTCGTCATCAGCTTCCGATCGTTCGAATACTTGTATTCTCCCACCCGCGTGGTGCTGTACACTCGTATAGTGCCACGGGCCGTCTAGTGCGTCGATGTCCGACGACGTGAGAGGTGTAGATCATGACCATGTATGTCCAGACCGACACCCTCCGACGAGACGTTCGCTACCTGATGGATCGCACGCAAATTCTTGATTGCATCTCGCGTCATGCCCGCGGCTGCGACCGTCACGACGTCGACCTGATCACCTCGGCTTATCACAGTGATGGCGTCGACGAGCACGGCCACGCGGTGAACTCAGGACCTGATTACGGTGAATGGGCGAACAAAATCCATGCTGAAACTTCGCGGGTGCACACCCACAACATCACCACGCACACGTGTGAAATTGATGGCGATATCGCGCATGCGGAAAGCTACGTACTGGTTGTGCTGATCGGACCAGACGGAAAGAGCGCCCAGTTCATAACGGGCCGTTACATTGACCGCCTGGAACGGCGAGAAGGCAACTGGCGCATCGCCGTTCGTCGATCCACAGTCGAGGGAATGTTCCTGGCTGACGCTCGGGTCTTACAGTCATCGTTCTTCACTGACAAGGGATATCTCGTAGGCACGCGCGATCGCACAGACCTTTCCTACGAGCGACCGCTGTCGATGGACACTGCAGCACCAGCACGGTGGTAGTCGCACCGGTCGGGGAGAAGGGACCCCGGAAAGTTGTGTGGGCCGGTGATCGATGCGCCGACCCAATGAGCCGCAGCAATTTGTTGTGGACCCTCGCTGGCCGCCCGAAGCGCACTTCGCTGCCGGCGGTCTAGCGGAGAAGCGAAGCGACTTTCTTGGCTGTGGCCTTGGCTGAGCCCGGATTCTGTCCGGTGACGAGATTGCCGTCGACGACGGTGTGGGACACGAAGGGAAGCAAGGCCTTCTTGTAGAGCGCGCCTCGCTCCTTGGCGCGCTCCTCGGCGTTGTAGGGGACGAGCTTGTCGACGCGTGCAAGGACTTCTTCCGTCCAGGCGAAGCCCGTCATCTCCTTGCCGGCGATGAGGTAGGAGCCCTCGGACAGTGTGGTGTTGAGCAGTCCGCAGTAGCCGTGGCAGACCGACGAAACGATGTCACCGCGTTCGTAGATTTCCCGGGTGATGCGCTGCAGGCCTTCACTATTCGGGAAGTCGTACATGACGGCGTGGCCGCCGGTGAAGTAGATGGCGTCGTAGTCGGAGGAGTTGATCTCGCTCGGACTCTTGGTGTTGCTCAGGAGCGCCATTTTGGCGGGGTCGGCGCGCCAGGCTTTGGCGGTCTTGTCGTAGTTGGGGAACTTCAGCGCTCGTGGCTCCAGCGGCACCTCACCGCCGGCGGGGCTGACGAGATCCTGCTGAAAGCCGTGCTCGTCGAAGATGTGCCAGGCGTGGGTGAGTTCTGAGAGCCATAGGCCCGTTGGGTGACCGGGGTCGTCGTAGTGGGCGACGTTGCTGACGACGTTCAGGATGCGCTTGGTCATCGGGCGGCGGCTTTCTCGTGGAGTGATGGCGGCTGGCTGTGCTCGGGGAATGGCTGGTGCAGCGCCTGTTTCAGTGCGTCGATCGCCAGGCCGCGGGCGACGATGGCGGCTTTGGTGGCGCGGAGGCTGTCCAGGAGCAGGAAGTCGTGGACCATGCCGGCGACGCGGACGGAGGTGACGTCGACGCCGGCTTCGCGGAGCTTGTTGGCGTACTGCTCGCCCTCGTCGCGTAGCACGTCGGCTTCGTCGGTGATGACGAGTGTGGTCGGCAGCCCTTTGAGGTCGTCGAGCGAGGCCTGTAGGGGTGAGGCGTACTTCTCGGCACGCTGGATTTCGTCGGTGGTGTAGGCGTCCCAGAACCACTGCATGCCATCGCGGGTGAGGTAGTAGCCCTCGGCGAATTGCAGGTAGGAAGGGGTGTCGAAGTTCGCATTGGTGACCGGGTAGAGCAGCACCTGCGCCTTGAGGTCGATGCCGCCGCGGTCCTTGTTCATCAGCGCGAAGACCGCGGACATGCAGCCGCCGACGGATTCACCGGTGACCGCGATGCGTGACGTGTCGAGTCCGTGGTCGGCTCCGTGCTCGAGGACCCATTGGCCGACGGCGTAGTTCTGCTCGACTTGGGTGGGATATCCCTTCTCCGGTGCGCGGTCATAGACCGGGAAGACGCCGGCGGCGTCCGCGCCGACGGTGAGCTCGCGGAAGATCCGGTCGTGGGTGTGTTCGTCGCCGAAAACCCATCCGGCGCCGTGGATGTAGAACACGACCGGCAGCGAACCCTCGACGCCCGTGGGCCGGATGATGCGGGTGCGGACGATGCCCCACTCGCCGGCGTCCACCTCGACCCATTCCTCATCGACCTCGGGACGGGCGACGCCCTCGCCACTTTGCAAGTCGGAGAGGATCTTTCGCCCCTGCTCTGGCGGAACCTCGTAGATCCGGGGGTGCGGGTCGGTGTGCTCGCACAGCTTCCTGGCCTCGTGTTCGAGGTAGGGCGTCACGGACGGCGGGAGATCAGTCACGGCGTCCCTCCACTTCTGCGGCTTCCGAGGTTCGATGCCGAATGTATGCATTGCTTACATCAAGGTAGCGCGGGCGCGGAGGGGAGTCAACGAGAGGCCCGGTCGAAATCAGGGCCGCGCAGTGAGTACGGCGATGAACGACGAGCGAACCTGCGCGGCGATGTCCTCGATCGACGGACTGGTGAGTTTGCGGTCCAGATAGAGGTAGGCCAGACCGTGTACCAGTCCCCAGCCCCCCAGGGCGAGGTCGATGGGATCGGAATCCGGGAACACGCGCGTGATCGCCGTCGCGAGCAGCTCGTGCACCGCGGCCGCCGCCTGCACCCGCTCGTCGCTCTCGTGGTCGCACTCGTTGCCGAACATCAGCCGGAACAGTGCGGGTCGGCGGATCCCGAACTCGACGTAGGCGACGCCTAAGTCGGCCAGTTCATCAGTGGTGCAAGGCAATTCGCGGTCGCGCGTCAGGTCGGCCCTCAAGTCGCGCAGGCCTTGCGCCGCCAGTGCGGATTCCAGCGCCTCGCGATCGGGGAAGTGCCGGTACGGGGCGGTGGGGGAGACGCCGGCCTCGCGGGCTACAGCGCGAATGGAGAACTGCTCACCCCGCTCCAGCATGCCCATCGCCGTCGTCAGCAGCGCGGCGCGCAGGTCGCCGTGATGGTAGCTGCGCTTCGCGGTCGTCGTCATGGCTGTGTTCGTACCTCCTCGCCCTGCCCGACCTCAAGCATGGCGTGTCGTACCGCCGCGCCCCAAACGGCGATGTTGACACCGCTCACATGGGATCCTATCGTCGTTATGTATGCAATGCACACATAGGAAAAGGGGTCGTGATGGCGTCGAGCACAGGACGTGACAGCGGCACGGTCGAGGACCTGGTCGAAGTCGATTTCGGAGAGTGCAGGGTCACCGTGCCCAAGGGCGGGCTGTACGACCGCTACCGCATGGCCACCGACCTGGACGTCGTCAGCGCAGATTCGCGCGTGCGCAGTGTCGACTTCTTCCGGACGCTGCCCAAGACGCAGGTCCAGTCCCAGATCGGACCGACTCGTACGCCGAACTTCTACTATGCGATGTCGAAGGCTCAGATCACCTACGTCGCCCCGACCAAGGCGCTGCGGTCCCGACTGCCCGGTGAGCTGGTTCCTCTGCAGATCGCTCCGGGGATCGGGCTGTTCTCCGTGGTGTTCTTCCGTTACGACGTGTGCGACATCGACTTCTACACCGAGGCCACCGTCGGCATCGCGGTCCGACCCCCGCGACACGGCAGCCTCGGTGTCGCCGACCTCCTCTCGTCCCTGGCCAACGACTCGGTGCACGCCTACGTCCTGTCGCTGCCGGTGAACACCGAAATCGCCCGAGTCCGCGGCCGCGACGGCTACGGCTTCCCGAAATGGGTCACCGACATCGACGTCGAGATCGACGAGCGACGGACCAGGGCGCGGGTGGCCAACGACGGCGGCGGCACCGACATCGCGATCGACGTCGCCACCCCGCGGCAGAAGCGGGTAGCCAGCGGTACCAAGATCTCCACGCTGATCTCGTACACGGAATTGAACGGCGGCTGGCACGCGACGCTGAGCCAGACCAACACCTTGGCCGTCGGCAGCACGCTGCTGCCGAGAGGCGTCCCGCTGGAGTTGAACTCAGGGCGGCTGGCCGACGACGTCCGCTCGCTCAAGCCGATCAGACCCATCCGGTTCGACGTCTTCACCGAGTGCCAAAACGCCCTGCACATCCCGGTGCCCGTGTCGTTTCCCACGAGACGACACAGCAGTCCGCCGACGGACGTCAAGCAACCCGGCCCGAACCAGTAGGAATACGCAATGCAGACCGTCCTGGGTGCCAACGGCCAGATCGCCGAGGAACTCACCCGCTACCTCCACGACAACGTCACCGAGGACATCCGCCTCGTCAGTCGCAACCCCGGCAGATTGCACGACACCGATCAGCTGTTCCCCGCTGACCTGATGGATGCCGACGCCGCGGCCCACGCTGTCGCCGGCAGCGACATCGCCTACCTGACCGTCGGGCTGCCGATCGACTCGGCACTGTGGGAAGAGCGGTTCCCAGTGATGATGGCCAACACCCTCGCCGCCTGCCGCAGACACGGCACCAAGCTGGTCTTCTTCGACAACACCTACATGTATCCACGGACCTCCACCGCGCAGACCGAAGACACCACCTTCCAGCCCAGCGGCCGCAAAGCGGCTGTCCGGTCTGAGATCGCGAATATGTTGATCGAGGAGATGCGCGCCGACCGAATCGAAGCCGTCATCTGCCGGGCACCCGAGTTCTACGGCCCCGGTAAAACCAAGAGCCTCACCAACTCCGCCGTCTTCGACCGGATCAAGCGGGGCAAGCGGCCGATGATCCCGATCAACGCCCATACCAGAAGAACCCTGATCTGGACCCCCGACGCCAGCCGCGGCATGGGGCTGATCGGCAACACCCCTGACGCCTTCGGCCAGACCTGGCACCTGCCAACGGATCCCGAACGACTCACCTACGCACAGATGATCGACATCGCCTCCGGCGTCACCGGTCGCGACATCCGCTACACGACGGTCCCGGAGATCGCGTTCCGGGTCGGCGGATGGGTCAATCCCGCGGTCAAGGAAGCCTCCGAGCTGCTGCCGCGCTACCGCGACGACAACATCTTCGACTCATCCAAATTCGCCCGCCGATTCCCCGATTTCCGAATCACCACCTACCGGGAGGGGATCACCGAGATCCTCAACGGCTGACCAGGCTCCGATCGTTCAGTGCGGGGAAAGTCAACCGCTCTGACCCGGCAAACCGTTGTCGCCCGGGTTGCCGGCGGTGCCGTTGTTTCCCGGCGACTGCCCGGTGCCGAAGCTTCCGGCGGCGCCGCCGTTTACGCCGCCACCCCCGGCTCCGCCTGCGCCGCCGGTACCCGCGGCGCCGTTGCCGCCCAGTTCGCCGAAGAGGCCACCGGCGCCGCCGAGACCGACTGTGCCGGCGCCGCCACCTTTGCCGCCGTTACCACCGTCGCCGCCGTCGCCACCGTCACCGCCGGAGCCGCCATCGGTTGTTGTGCTGCCCGAGCTGGCCGAGGCGTTACCGCCGCTGCCGCCGGCTCCACCACGACCTCCGCTGCCGCCCACGCCTCCCGAGCCACCGCGGCCCGCGTCGCCGCCGATGCCGCCGTCACCGAACAGTCCACCGGTGCCGCCGTTGCCGCCCGTTCCGCCGACGCCGCCGGTGCCGCCCGTGCCGCCGGCTGCACCGTCGCCACCGTCGCCGCCCTGGCCGCCGACGACTTGGAAGGCATTGACCGCACCGGTGGCCTGCCCCCCGTTGCCGGCGGCGCCACCTAGACCGCCACCCGCGCCCGTGCCCCCGAGTCCGCCGGTACCCCCGGCGCCGCCGGCGCCGCCATTGCCGATCAGCATCCCGCCGTGACCGCCGTTGCCGCCGGCGCCGCCCGTGCCACCGGTGCCGCCGGACGCGCCCGCGGCGCCACCGCCACCGTTGCCGCCGAAGCCCGCGACGCCGGAACCGCCGCCGAACGCCGTGGCCCGCCCGCCGTCGCCGCCGCCGCCACCCGTACCCCCGGACGCCAACGCGTTGGTCCCGTTGCCACCGGTGCCGGCGCTGGCGAACGCACTGCCGCCGAGCGCAGTGCCGTTCCCGCCGGTTCCGCCGGCACCGCCGTTGCCGCCGGAGCCGCCGGCGCCGCCATTGCCTGCGGCTCCGGTGCCGGTGCCGTCGGCGATGACGCTGCCTCCGGTACCGCCGGTGCCTCCGGTGGCCCCCAGACCGCCGTCGGCGCCGTCGCCGCCGTTGAAGCCGAACGCACTGCCGGTGGTGCTGTCGAAGATGCTGTTGCCGGTGCTGCCGGTTGCGCCTTGCCCGGTGATGACTGGGTTGACACCATTTGCGCCGGCCAGGCCGGTACCGCCTTGACCGCCGGCGCCGCCGGCGCCGAAGAGTTTGGCACTGCCGCCATCACCGCCTCGCCCCGGCATGCCACCGCTGATGCCCGCCGTAGCGGCGCCGCCCGCTCCGCCGTTGCCGCCGTTGCCGTTCAACCACCCGCCGCTGCCACCCGCGCCGCCAGACTGGCCCGATCCACCCGCGCCGCCGGACCCGCCGTTACCGAACAACCCCGCGCTGCCGCCGTTGCCACCGGCCTGACCGGCGCCTCCTGAGCCACCGTTGCCGCCGTTGCCCCACAGCAGGCCACCGGCACCGCCGTTAGCTCCGCTTCCCGGGGCGCCGCTGGCACCGTCGCCGATCAATGGACGCCCCAGCAACAGCTGGGTAGGCGTATTCACCACATCCAGCAGAACCTGTCCGGCGTTGGTCGCTTCGGCGGACGCGTAGGCGCCGGCGCCCGCGTCGAGGAGCTGCACGAACTGGGAATGAAAGGCGGCGGCACGCGCGCTCAGCGCCTGATAGGTCTGACCGTGGCTGTCGAACAACGCGGCGATGGCTGCCGAGATTTCGTCCGCGGCCGCCGGCAGCACATCCGTCGTCGCGACCAGCGCTGCCGTGTTGGCCTCGGTGAGGAGGGAACCGATACTGGCGAAGTTCGTAGCCGCTGCCGAAACGAGTTCCGGCGTCGCAATCAGATATGACATGTGACCGTCCTCCGATCAGCTCAGGACGAATCGACTCCTACCCGGCAGGGAACGGACCCGTCGCCAGGCCACACTCTAGGTGCGTTGCCGCAGTCAGGACGCAGAATTTCCGAAGTGCCCGAAAGTCTCGGTAGGTCTTTGTCGAAGGACGCGCGACGGCGCTTCAGCCGGGGTCGCCGGAGCGCAACCTAGCTTTCTTCGGCCTCGGCTTCCCGTCGGCTGCGTTCCGCGGCGGCTCGGTCATCGGCCGCGGCCCGGCGGTGCATCTGCGCGCGTGCTTCGTGCGCGGAAGCGTCGCCGTGGCCGTGTGTGGCGGCGTGGTCGTGGACCTCGGCCGCCTGCTCGTGGACGTCGGCTGACTTGTCATGCCGAGCGGCCGCCGCCTGATGAGCCTCTTCGGCGCGCTGATGCGCCTCCTTGGCGCGGCGCATCTCCAGCGCCACATCGTCCGCGGTGACCGGCTGCCCTGCCTCGAGCCGCTCGCGCCGGCGAGCAAGCTCGGCAGCTCGTTGCGCTGCTCGCTCGCGAGCTCGATCTGACATACCTCAAGGCTAGGTCCTGCAAGCCGCGGCAGAGCGATCTTCAAGCGTCGGACTTCTACCAATGTGGTCGCGGTTGGCCGAACGGGGTTCTGGCGGCCCCTCATAGAAATGGGTGGAATGGGGTAACACCATCCGACGGTACTGACGAACGGGCGGGAATGTGAAGCGACTCAACGGCGTGGATGCCTTGATGCTGTACAGCGAGACACCCGAGATCCACATGCACACACTGAAGATCGGTGTGCTTGATATCTCGAAGTTCAAGGGAGACTTCAGCTTTGAGTTGTTCCGACGGATCGCCTATCCACGGTTGATGGCGTTGGAACCGTTGCGTTACCAGCTCGTGGACATCCCGCTGAAGCTGCACCACCCGATGTGGATCACCAACGACGACATCGACCTCGACTACCACCTGCGCCGCGCGCGCGTTGCCGCCCCCGGCGGCCGGCGCGAACTCGACCAGCTGATCGGGCACATCGCGACCATACCGCTGGACCGGTCTCGTCCCCTGTGGGAGATGTATGTCGCCGAGGGTCTCTCGGACGACCGGATCGCCATCATTCACAAGGTCCATCACGTACTGGCCGACGGCGTGGCCTCGGCCAACCAGATGGCCCTGGCCATGGCGAGCGAACACCCCGACGATCCGCACCCGGCCGGCACCACCTATCTGCCGACCCGCGGCAACCTGCTCAGCGCCGCCGCCCGCGACCATGTCGGACTGGTACGCAAACTGCCACGGCTGGTCAACGAGACGGCGACCGGAGTCGCCAAGGTGCGGCGCCGGGCCAGGGAACGGGGCGCGCACCCCGACCTCGCCCGCAATTTCGCCCCGCCGCAGAGTTTCATCAACCACCGGGTGACCCCGGGGCGCCGTTTTGCGACCGCGCCGTTGGCGCTCTCCGACGTCAAGGCGACCGCCAGGCACCTCGGCGTGACGCTCAACGACGTCGTGCTGGCCACGGTGGCCGGCACGCTGCGCCGGCTGCTGCTGCGTTACGACGCGCGGGCCGATGCCCCGTTGATCGCCGGTGTGCCGGTGAGTTACAGCACCTCCCCAGATCGGTTGGCGGGCAACGAGTTCACTTACATGACGCCGTCGCTGCCGGTACATGTCGAGGATCCGCTAGAGCGGGTGAAGTTGACCTCGGTGTCCACCAAGATCGCCAAAGAGAACCACCACCTGTTGGGCCCCACCGTGCTGCCGGCCTGGATGTCCTACCTGCCACCGTCGTTGGCGCCGAAGCTGTTTCGCACCCAGGCGCGACGTGTCGAGTCGGCAAGCGTAATGAATTTGACCGTTTCGAACGTGCCGGGCCCGCGGCAGCGGGGCGATGTCGAAGGAGCCACCGTCAGCGAGATCTATTCCGTGGGACCGATCGTCGCCGGCAGCGGCATGAACATCACGGTTTGGAGCTACGTCGACCAACTGGCAATCTCGGTGTTGACCGACGACGTAACCCTGGCCGACCCGCACGAGGCCACCGATGCGATGATCGAAGCGTTCGTTGACATACGGTGTGCGGCAGGTCTTTCCGCGGAACTCACGCCGGTTGACGCAGCTTTGCCGTTGGCCACCTCGACAGAGGCGGTCGGTTAGCCCACAGAGGAGGATCCGCATGAGCCCAGACGACATGTCGGAGGCGGCCCGCGCCGCTGGAGCTCCCATCGAGAAGGCGGTCGCGCTCTTCATGCTGCATCCGGAGACATTCGCCGAAAGCATCGCGGCCGGCTACGAGAACCCGCTGGCCGGATATGTCGCCGGTCGCGGCGGCGTGCTGGGTGAGACCGATGGCCAGACGGTCGCTTCGGCGTTCGCGGTGTTCGAGCCCGCCTCGCTTTCGGCGTTGTGGGACGAAGGTGTCGCGGTGCGCGGCGCTTCCGGTGCGGCCGAACGCTACTGGGACCAGGTCGCCGATTTCGCGCGACGGCACTTGACCGGCGTCGAGGGGATGGACCGCGTGGCCGAACTGGGGGAGAAGATCATCGCCGCGACGCCGGCCGCCGGCCTGCCACTGTATGACGGCTGGCGCACCATGCCGCTGGCCGACGACGCGCCCGCCCGCGCGCTGCAGGTGATGTTCGTCCTGCGCGAACTTCGCGCGGGCGTGCATTTCGACGCTCTCAGCGACTCGGGCATCAGTCCGGTCGAAGCCCACATGCTCAACAAGGGTCACCAATACACCACGATGTTCGGTTGGCCGGAGCCGTTCGCCGACGGCGCGGACAAGAGGGACCGCTACGCCGACGTCGAGCGCGCGACCAATCGGCGGATGGCCGAGATCTTCGCGGCGGCCCTCGATCGGGACGAGGCCGAAGAACTGGCGAGGTTCAGCGCCGCGGCTCTGACGGCACTGCAGCCCGACGCCCGTTGAGGGTGTTCGGTTTGCGCGTCGGGGTGATTCGGCTGCTGGTGGCGGCTCTGGCCGGAGCCGCGGCTGCGGTGCTGGTGCATGTGTTGGCTGGCTGGCGGTATGCGCCCAGCGTCGGGTGGATCACCGCGGCGTCCATCTTCCTGGTCTGGACGTGGATTGTCGTCTTGCCGATGGACGCCGACGCGACGCGGGACCGGGTGGAGCCTGAGGATCCGCCGCGCGGGTGGTTCACCGACGCCATCATCTTGGCGGCCAGTGTCGCGAGCCTGGGCGGCGTGGGACTTCTGCTGGTCGCGGGCTCCAAAGCCGGCGTGGAGAAGGACATCGCCGCCGCGGTCGGCGTGGTCAGCATCGCCGCCGCGTGGTGCGTGGTGCACACCGTATTCAGCATGCGCTATGCCGACATCTACTACTCGAACGACGGTCGCGGCATCAATTTCAACGGCAACGAAAGCCCGCGGTTCCTGGACTTCTTCTACATCGGGTTCACCATCGGCATGACCTATCAGGTGTCCGACACGAGCTTGGAGACAACGCAGCTGCGTCGTATCGCGCTGTGCCAGGCGTTGCTTTCCTATGTCTTCGGCGCGGTCATCCTGGCGGTTACCATCAATCTCGTTGTCGCACTGAGCAACTCGTGAAAGGAATGGCAACTCGTGAAAGGAATGCCGATGGCCGAAGCCGACCGGCAAGAGCGCCGCAGGGCCGTCGTCATCGAGCACATGCAGAGCGAGAACTCCCAGGAGTGGGACCGGACGATGGCGACGTTCAGTCACCCCCGCTACGAGTTGCCCGGTGGGACGGTGTTCGACGGTGCCGACGAGGTGATGCGCTACTGGATCGAGGGCCGCTCGATGGTGCCCGATCAACGCAACGAACTCATCGACCTCGTCCCTCTCGACGACGATCACGTCCTGATCGAGTTCTGGTTGCGCGGCACACCAGTCGCGACGGGCGAACCGTTCGAGGTCCGGCTGTGGGCTGTTTTCGGTTTCGACGAGGCGGACCTGATCACCGGCGAACGGGTCTACGTGAGTTGTCCTCCGGCAGATAGTCGTTAGGCTCGATTCATGCCTTCTGAGGATCTCGAATCACGCGTCACCGCTCTCGAACACGAGGTCCGCGGCCTGGCTTCCCGGGTCAGGGCCAGTGAGCAGGACGCGGCGGCGGCTAGGGTGCTCGCCGGAGCGGCCGATCGGGACGTCAGTGAGTTCCGCGAAGAATTGCGTGGCGTTCGCGGCGAGCTCAGCGAATTCCAGGGCGAGGTTCGGCGCGAGTTCCGCGACTTCCGCCAAGCCACCGCGGCGAGCTTCAACGCGCTCCGCGAGGATTTCGTCGACCTGCGCACCCACGTCGACGGGCGGTTCGCCGAGATGGACCGCGGCTTCGCCGAGATGCGCGGCAAGTTGGACGGGGCCGCTGCCGGACAGCAGCAGATCGTTGAGTTGCTGAAAGCGCTCAGCCCCGAACAGGGCGACCACTGAGCCAGATGTTTTCGCCCCTCCGGTGACGGGAACGCGAACGTGTGCCGAGTCCCGAGGAGCCGCGCGTGTCCGCTGACGTGACGGGTCCGATCCGCAGTCTCATCCCCGCCCGCATCGACCGGTTGCCGTGGTCGCCGTTCCATACCCGGCTGGTGGTGGCGCTCGGCGTGGCGTGGGTCCTGGACGGACTGACGATCACGGTCGCCAGCGCGGTGGCCGAAACGCTCACCGAGCCCGAGACGCTGCATCTGTCGTCGGCGGCTGTCGGCCTGCTGGCCACCGTGTATCTGGGCGGGGAGGTGTTCGGTGCGTTGTTGTTCGGGCATCTGTCCGACAAGCTGGGCCGACGCAATCTGTTCACCGTCACGCTGGGTGTCTATCTGTTCGGCAGCGCGTTGACAGCGTTCACCCTGGGCAACAACTTCGGCTGGTTGCTCTTCCTGTACGTCACCCGATTCATCGCCGGAATGGGCATCGGCGGGGAGTACGCCGCCATCAACTCCGCAATAGACGAACTGATCCCGGCCCGCTTCCGCGGCCGTGTCGACATCGCGGTCAACGGCACCTACTGGGCCGGCGCGATCCTGGGCACGCTGGGCACCTTCGTCTTCCTCAAGGCCATCAACCTCAGCCTGGGCTGGCGGCTCGCATTCCTGATCGGCCCGGTGTTGGCCGCGGTCATCGTGTATGTCCGGCGGCATCTGCCGGAGAGCCCGCGATGGCAGGTGATGAACGGCCGGGCCGAAGAGGCCGAACGCACCATCACCTTCATCGAGCACGCCATCCAAGCCACCGGCGCCAAACTGCCCCCGGTCGATGAAACGAAGGCGATCGAGTTGTTGCCCGCCCAGAAGATCGGCTACCTGACCCTGACGCGGGTGTTGTTCCGCGTCTACCCCAGCCGCGCCGTGCTGAGCGCCACGCTGATGATCAGTCAGTCGTTCCTCTACAACGCCATCTTCTTCACCTTCACGTTGGTACTGGGCAAGTTCTACGACGTCCCGGCGGCGTCGACCCCGCTCTACCTCATCGCGTTCGCCGTCGGAAACCTGTTGGGACCGTTGACTCTCGGGCACTTCTTCGACACCATCGGCCGCCGCAAGATGATCACCGGCACCTACGTGCTGTCCGGCCTGCTGCTGGCGGTCAGCGCCGTCCTCTTCCAAGCCGGGGTGCTGAACAGTCTCACCCAGACCATCGCCTGGTGCGTCATCTTCTTCGTCGCCTCACCCGGGGCGAGTGCGGGCTACCTGACCGTCAGCGAGATCTTCCCGCTCGAGGTCCGGGCAAAGGCAATCGCGGTGTTCTTCGCCATCGCGCAGTGCTTCGGTGCCCTCGGACCGGTTATCTACGGCGCGCTGATCGGCGACGGCTCCAAGCCGATGCCGTTGTTCGTGGGCTATCTGCTGGGCGCGGGGGTGATGATCGCCGGGGGGTTGGTCGCCTGGTTCCTGGCCGTCGACGCCGAAGGGAAGTCACTGGAAGACATCGCCACCCCACTGGCTGCGGCCAAGGAGTGAGGTGTATGTATGTTTTCGACTGCATTGAGCAGCCAGTGCACGTTTGCTACCGATAATGTCAGCTTGGGGTCGGCCAGAGCTCGAGAGGGATGTCAGTGGTCTTCCGTGCAGACCAGGAGATCGGACGAGATCTAGCTGCCGTCGACTGGTCGTCCACCCCGCTGGGCCCGATCGACGAATGGCCGCAGAGCCTGCGAACCGCGATCAATATCCTTCTCTCATCGCAGTTTTCGATGTGGATGGCCTGGGGTCCGGAGCTCACGTTCTTCTGCAACGCTGCATATCGGCGCGACACCCTGGGGCGCAAGTACCCCTGGGCGCTGGGCCGGCCCGCCAGCGAGGTGTGGGCCGAGATCTGGCCGGACATCAGCCCCCGGGTCGACCGCGTGCTGTCGAACGGCGAGTCGACCTGGGACGAGGCGTTGATGCTGATCCTGGAGCGGTCGGGCTATCCCGAGGAGACGTATCACACCTTCTCCTACAGTCCGCTGCGCGACGACGCGGCCAGCGTGGTCGGCATGCTGTGCGTGGTCAGCGAGGACACCGGGCGGGTCATCGCGCAACGTCGCATGGCGACGATGCGCGACCTGGGCTCTGATCCCAGCGTCGTTCGCACCGAGCGGCAGATGCTCGACTTCGCCGCCGAGCAACTCGGCCGCAATCCGTACGACCTCCCGTTCACCCTGACCTACCTGTTCGGCGCCAACGGTGACGCGCACCTGGCCAGCCTCAGCGGGATCACCGATGGGCACCCGGCGGCACCCCAGACCGTGCCTCGTTCGGGCCCTTCGTTGTGGCCGGTGGAAAACGTGACGCGGGGCGAATCTGAGCTGGTCGAGCTCGACGGCGCCGCGCTGAACCTGCCGACCGGCGCCTGGCGCGGGCCGCCCACCCATGCCCTGGTGGTGCCGCTGCTGCAACAGGGCGGCGCACCCGTTGGTTTCCTGGTGGCCGCGCTGAACCGGCACCGCGAACTCGACGACGGTTACCGCGGCTTCGTCGAACTGGTCGCCGGGTATATCGCCGCAGGTGTGGCCAGCGCCCGCAGCTACCAGGTCCAGCAACAGCGCGCCGAGGCGCTCGCCGAACTCGACCGCGCCAAGACCACGTTCTTTTCCAACATCAGCCACGAGTTCCGCACTCCGCTCACGCTGATCCTCGGACCGGTCGAGGAGCTGAGCAGCCGGCCGGCCGGGGTCGACGAGTACGCGCGCCAAGAACTGGAGTTGGTGCACCGCAACGGTCTGCGGCTGGCCAAACTGGTCAACACGCTGCTGGACTTCTCGCGGATCGAGGCCGGCCGGATGCGGGCCCGCTTCGAACCGGTCGACCTCGCCGCCGCCACCGCCGAACTGGCCAGCGTGTTCCGCTCGGCGATCGACCAGGCCGGCCTGACGTTCATCGTGGACTGCCCGCCGCTCGACGAACCGGTGTACGTGGACCGCGAAATGTGGGAGAAGGTGGTACTCAACCTGCTCTCCAACGCGCTGAAGTTCACCTTCGACGGTTCGATCACCGTCCGGGTGACCGCCTCGGAGGGTCAGGCGGTGGTGACGGTCACCGACACCGGGGTTGGGGTGTCCGCCGCGGAGATGCCCAGGCTCTTCGAACGCTTCCACCGGATCGAGACGGCTCGCGCACGGTCCACCGAGGGCAGCGGTATCGGGCTTGCCCTGGTCAAAGAACTGGTCGGCTTGCACGGTGGCACCATCACCGCCGACAGCGAGCAAGGCGCCGGCACCACGTTCAGCGTGCGGCTCCCGTTCGGTGCGAGCCATCTGCCCACCGACGAGCTGGCCGCGCCGGCGGACGCAACCCCGACGGGTGGCGCGATCGCGGCGCCGTTCGTGCAGGAAGCGTTGCGCTGGCTGCCCGGCCCGGCCACGGAAACGACTTCTGCGCCGGTGGAAACCGTCCGGGCACACGTGTTGGTGGCCGACGACAACGCCGACATGCGCGAATATCTCGCGAACGTGCTGGGGGCCGCGGGCTACGAAGTCAGTGCCGTCAGCGACGGGCAGCGGGCCCTGGAAGCCATTCGCGCCCGCCTTCCGGACCTGGTGATCAGCGACGTGATGATGCCAGGGTTGGACGGCTTGCAGCTGCTGGCCGCCCTGCGCCGCGATCCGCGCACCGCGGCGTTGCCGGTACTGCTGCTGTCCGCGCGTGCGGGTCAGGAAGCCTCCGTCGAGGGGTTGACGGCCGGCGCGGACGATTACCTGTTCAAACCGTTCGTCGCGGCCGACCTGCTGGCCCGGGTGCGTGCCAACGTCGAGCTGGCACGCCTGCGCAGCCACCACGCCCGCTGGCGCACCGCGTTGGTCGACTCGCTGCAGGAAGCGTTCTTCGTCTGCGACGAGCGCGGTGTCATCATCGAGATCAACGCGGCGTTCGCTGAAATCCTGGGCTACGGCCAAGAAAACCTGCCCTACGAACCGACCTACCCGTGGTGGCCGGATGCCGAGACCGACCCCGAATCCCACCGGCAGGCCCAGGCCGCGTTCGCCGCGCTGCTGAGTCAGTCGCACGGCGCCTTCACCATTCCGGTGGTTCACCGCGACGGGCATCGGCTCTGGGTCGCGGTCAGCTTCAACCACGCCGCCGATCCCGACTCCGGGCGGCGGGTCACCGTGGGCACCCTGCGCGACGTGACGGCCGAGCATTACATCGTGCAGCGTCAGACCGCGCTGGCCGCGCTCAATCAGCAACTGGCGCAAGCCGATACGTTGGACGAGGCATTGCGCGGCGCCGCCGAGGAACTGCGCCGGGTGTGGCGTGCCCGGCGAGTCCTGGCGGTGACGTTCGCCAGCGACGCACCTCGGGGACGGGCGCCGGACCTGGTCTGCGCCGGCGAGCCGACCAAGTGGGCCGACCTGCCCGCACAGCGGCGGCGACAGATCGAGTCGCTGCGCACCGCAGACCTGCTCACCACCGTCACCGAGGAAGCGGGCACCGCGGCTATCGCGCTGCAGCAACCGCGAGGTGTACTGGTCATCTGGGTTCAGCTGGATGAGAAGCGGGCCTTCACCCCCGCAGATCACACTCTGCTGACCGTGTTGGCGGGCCGGCTCGGGCAAGGTCTGCAGCGCGTGTACCAGTTGGACGAACAACGCGAAACCGCAGTGGCGCTGCAGCACGCGATGCTGGGTCCGTCGCACCTGCCCGGCGGCATCGCCGTCCGGTACCACCCGGCCAGCCGTCCGCTTCAAGTCGGCGGCGACTGGTACGACGTCGTCGACCTCGGTGACGGGCGCGTCGCCCTGATCGTCGGTGACTGTGTCGGGCACGGGTTGGCGGCCGCCACCGTGATGGGTCAGTTGCGCAGCGCGTGTCGCGCGTTGTTGCTCGAACAATCAAGTCCCAGTGCGGCTTTGGCGGGCTTGGACCGCTTCGCCGCGCAGCTGCCCGGCGCCCGCTGCACCACCGCGTTCTGCGCGGTGCTCACGCTCGACACCGGTGAGCTGGTGTACGCCAACGCAGGTCACCCGCCGCCGATCATGGTGCACGCCGACGGCACCAAAGTGCTGTTGGACGGCGAGCACGGACTTCCGCTGGCGCTGCGGCCGAAGTGGCTGCGGCCCGAAACCCGGGTCACGATGCCGCCGCGTGCGACGCTGTTGCTCTACACCGACGGGTTGGTGGAACGCCGCGGCACGTCGCTCGACGATGGGATGTCCCGGGCCGCCGATCTCGTTCAGGACGGCCGCTCGCAGGAACTCGACGAGGTGGCCGACCATCTGATGTCCAGCCTCGAGCCGGCGGGCGGCTACCCCGACGATGTCGCGATGCTGCTGTATCGTCAACCCGCCCCGCTGGCAATGGAATTCAGCGCCGACGCCGGACATCTCGCCGGCAGCCGGGCCGCGCTGCGCAGTTGGCTGACCCAGGCGGGTGTCGAACCCCATCAGATCCAGGACGTGCTGATCGCCACCGGCGAAGCCGTCGCCAACGCGATCGAGCACGGTCACCGCGACCGGCCGGAGGGCACCGTCTCGCTGCATGCGACCGCAGTCGTGGACCGGCTGCGGGTGACCGTCACCGACAGCGGTGTCTGGAAGACGCCGACGACGGTAGCCGGGATGAGTCGCGGTCGCGGCATCTCCCTGATGCGAGTCCTGATGGAGGACTTCAAGATTCAGTCCAGCGAAGCGGGCACGACAGTTCACCTGTACTCGAGGATCACGTAATGGCTACACCCCTGCGCCTCAACACCGATCGCTGCACCGACGGGACTCCGCGGGTGACAGCCACCGGAGAGATCGATCTCAGCAACATCGTGGTGTTCAAGCGCGCACTCGTGGCCGCCAACGGCGGAACCCGCGGGCCGATCACCATCGATCTCAGTGCGGTCAAGTACGTCGACAGTGCGGGTATCAACGCCTTGTTCGATCACGCCGACGAGGTCGACGACTTGCGGGTCATCGTCCATCCGCTACTTGTCCGGGTCCTCACCGTCAGCGGTTTCAGCAAGATCGCGACGGTCGAGCCGGCGTCCCGGGACGGGCATCACTAGCGGTCCCAGACCGGGCGAATTCCGGTGCCGGACCGCCGAGTTGACGACCCGATTTCGCTCAGTGTGACTTTTACGGTTACCCCCGCGGAAGCGCGCCCTGGAGGGTGTGCCCGAGTTCGGGTGTCACGAAGCTGAATTCGTTCCGCCCGGTTCCGAGGACGTCATGTTCCGCAGCGTGCCGCCGCGGCCCAAGTTGCGGCCGCCACCAGTGCTTTTGCCGCCGGGCCCCGGTGTTTCGGAAGCCCTTGTGCCCAGCCGCGGGTGTCGCGCCGGGTGCTACCCGCTGACCTCGACCTGCCCGGTCCGCGACGACGAGGTGACCTGCCCTGCTGCCGCACCGCGTTGCCGCGCCGTTACGGGTTGCGGGACGGGCGCACTCGCGACATGCCCACACGCACCAGCTTTGTTATTTTTCGCCCATGCACGCGGCAGCCGACGGTATCGAGCGCCATCTCACCGTGCTGTGTTGTCGCTGACCCATCCCCGCGCGAGGTGTGGTGTCGGTCCAGATGATTCGCCGCACCTTCCCGACACGAATCCCGAACTGGAAGGGCACCAATGTTTCCCGGCACCGGCAGCGTTTCCCGCTGGCGGCAGGTCGTCGGCCTCACGTTCGTCGCCGGCGTCGTCGTGGCCTGTGGTGGCGGTGCCAGCGACGCCGTGGACGGTGGCTCGATCGTCGAGGCGAACACCAGCATCACCCTGGTGGCCTACTCGGTGCCCGAACCCGGTTGGAGTGCGGTGATACCGGCGTTCAACGCCTCCGAGGAAGGCCGGGGAGTGCAGGTCATCACTTCCTACGGCGCCTCCGGCGACCAGTCCCGGGGTGTCGTCGCGGGCAAGCCCGCCGACATCGTGAATTTCTCGGTGCAACCGGACATCACGCGGTTGGTGAAGGCCGGCAAAGTGGCCCCGGACTGGGACACCGAAGCCGGCAAAGGCATACCGTTCGGCTCGGTGGTGACCTTGGTGGTGCGCAGGGGCAACCCGAAGCACATCAGAGACTGGGACGACCTGCTGCGTCCGGGCGTGGAGGTCATCACCCCGAGCCCGATGAGTTCCGGCTCGGCGAAGTGGAATCTGCTTGCGCCCTATGCCGTCAAGAGCGGCGGGGGCCGCAACGCCCAAGCGGGCGTCGACTTCATCGGGAAGCTGGTGCGTGAACATGTCAGGCTCCGGCCCGGATCGGCACGGATCGCCACCGACGTGTTCATCGAGGGCAGCGGCGACGTGCTGATCAGCTACGAGAACGAGGCCATCGCGGCGGAACGGCAGGGACATCCGGTCGAGCACATCAACCCCGCGCAGACGTTCAAGATCGAGAACCCGGTGGCCGTGGTGACCAGCAGCCCCCGCGTGCAGGCCGCGACCATGTTCAAGAATTTCCAGTACACCGCAGTGGCGCAACGGTTGTGGGCCCAGGCCGGATTCCGGCCGGTCGATCCCGCGGTCGCCGCCGACTTCCGCGACCAGTTCCCGGTGCCGGTGAAGATGTGGACCGTCGCCGACCTGGGCGGCTGGGTCAGTGTCGATCCGCAACTGTTCGACCGGCACACCGGCCAGATCACCAAGCTCTATCTGCAGGCCACCGGATGACCGCCGCAGTCAGTCCCGACCCCGTCTCGCTCCAACTCAACCGGCCCGAGGACGACGCACCGGCACCGACGGTCGCCATCCCGAAACCGCCCGGCGGTACGGCACTTCGCGTCGGTGTGGTGACGCTGTGGCTGTCGCTCATCGTGCTGCTGCCGCTGGCGGCGATCGCCTGGCAGGCCGCCGGCGGCGGCTGGGAACGGTTCTGGCTGGCGGTCACCGCGCATGCCGCGCTGGAGTCGTTCAAGGTGACGCTGATCATCTCGGTAGTCGTGACCGTCGTCGACGTGGTGTTCGGTGTGCTGATCGCCTGGATGCTGGTGCGTGACGACTTCGCGTGGAAAGGCTTCCTGGACGCCATCATTGACCTGCCGTTCGCACTGCCGACCATCGTCACCAGCCTGGTGATGCTGGCGTTGTACGGTCCCAGCAGCCCGGTGGGCCTGCACCTGCAACACACCCCGCCCGGCGTGGCGATGGCGCTGGCGTTCGTGACGTTCCCGTTCGTGGTGCGTGCCGTGCAACCGGTGCTGCGCGAAGTCGACCGGGAGGTCGAAGAGGCCGCGGCGTCGTTGGGGGCCAGTGGCCGAAGGGTTTTCACGACGATCGTGTTGCCGTCGCTGCTACCTGCCGTGTTGTCCGGCGGGGGACTGGCATTCGCGCGGTGCATCGGCGAGTTCGGTTCGGTGGTGACCATCGGCGGCGCCGTCCCAGGCAAGACCGAGGTGTCGTCGCAGTGGATACGCTCGCTGATCGAGAATGACGACCGCACCTCCGCCGCCGCGATTTCGATTGTGTTGCTGACGATTTCGTTCATAGCGTTGATGGGTCTGCGGTGGATCAGCGGACGGGTGTCCAAGCGTCATCAGGACTCCGCGTGAAGACGTCGAACTGGGTTCGTCACCTGATCCGCTACGTCGCGTCGGGCTACATCGTGGTGATGCTCGTTGTGCCGGTGTCGCTGATCCTGTACCGCACCTTCCGGCCCGGCTTCCACCAGTTCTATGCCTGGATCACCACCCCGGCGGCGATCTCGGCTCTACAGTTGACGCTGCTGGTGTTGGCAATCGTGGTGCCGCTGAACGTGATTTTCGGGGTGCCGACGGCAATCCTGTTGGCGCGCGACCGTTTCCGCGATAAGAGTGTGGTGCAGTCGGTCATCGACCTTCCGTTCGCGGTCTCGCCGATCATCGTGGGCGTGGCCATCATCTCGGCCTGGGGATCGGCCGGGGCGCTCGGCTTCATCGAACGAGACTTCGGGATCAAAGTCGTATTCAGCGTTCCCGGCATCGTGCTGGCGACGATCTTCGTGACGCTGCCGTTCATCGTGCGCGAGGTCCAGTTGGTGCTCAGCGAGTTGGGCACCGAACAGGAGCAGGCGGCCGCGACCCTGGGTTCGACTTGGTGGCAGACATTTTGGCGGATCACCCTGCCCTCCATCCGGTGGGGTCTGACCTACGGGGTGGTGCTGACCACCGCCCGGGTGCTCGGCGAATTCGGCGGCGTGGTGATGGTGTCGTCCAATCTGCCGGGCAGCACGCAGACCCTCACGCTGCTGGTCAACGACCGTTACAACCGCGGGCATGTGTACGGCGCCTACGCGTTGTCGTCGCTGATGCTGTCGGTGGCGATCATCTTCCTGATCGTCAAGGGGATCATGCTGCTGCGTCGGAAACGGGCCAACCAGTTAGCCTGAGCCGCTATGGGCAGGCAACACGTGGTGGTGGTCGGCGGCGGTCTCGCGGGATTGGCGACCACGGTGTGGCTGGCCGAACTCGGTTACGCGGTCACCCTGTTGGAGAGCAACGGCTCGCTGGGCGGTCGCACCATCGGACTGACATCGGGCCGCGGGGATGCGATCGAGAACGGCCAGCACGTGCTGGCGGGCTCGTATGACTGCGTCTTCCGCTACCTGGATTCCGTCGGTACCCGGCACCTCCTGGAATTCCCCGACGAGTTCGGGGTGCGGTATCCCGGCGGGCACGTCGAGACGTTCGGTCTGCGGCCGCGCAATGCGCGCCAGATGTTCCTCGGCCGGGTCCGGGGTCTGGGGATCCCCACCCTGCTGCGCACCGCCCCGGCCTGGGCCCGGTTGGTGCGCGACGTCGTCCGGTTCGACGACACCCTGGACGACATCACTGTCGACGAGTGGCTCGACCGCCTCGGCTTCCCGACCGCGGTACGCCGAATCGTCCTCAATTCCATGGTGATCGGCCTGCTCAACGAACTGCCCCGGCTCGCGTCGGCGCACGCGTTCGCGGCCTTGCTGCGCACCGGCGCCGACCGGGTGCGCCGCAGTGGGCGCGGGGCGGCGCGCATCGGCTACCCGACCGTCGACCTGGACACGCTGTACCTCGAGGGCGCACGGCGGGTCATGACCGAACGCCGGGTGGATGTGCGGTTGCGTACCCGGGCGGCGTCGGTCGTGGTGAGCGACGGCCGCGCCTGCGGTGTCCGACTGGCCGACGGCAACACAGTCGACGCCGATGCGGTAGTCCTGGCGGTCCCGTCGTGGAACCTGCGCGCGCTGCTGGACGACGTGCCGGGCTCCGAGGACGCCCGGCTGGCGGCCAAACAGCTCGAGCCGATCCCGATCATGAACGCCTACGTGTTGCTCGACCGTCCGTTGCGGACCGTCGCGCCGTGGGAGTCGTTGCTGGACAGCGACATCGGTTGGGTCTTCGACCGCGACCGCATGCACGGACCGCGTGCAGACGGCAACCATCTGTACGCGTTGACCACCTGCGCGGCCTACGATCTGATGCCGCTGAAGAATCGGGAGGTCGCCGACCGGCTCGTCGAAGCGCTGCGCGCCAGTTATCCCGCCGCCCGCGACGCCAAGGTGCTCGACGTCACCGTGGTGCCCTGGCCCAAGGCCACCTTCTCCTCGCGCGTCGGCATGTCCACGATCCGGCCGGGCAACCGCACGGCCCTGCCCAACCTCGCGCTGGCGGGTGACTGGACTCACAACGACTGGCCGACCACGATGGAAGGCGCGGCCCAGAGCGCTTCCCGCGCAGTCGATCTCATTCACCAGGCGCTGACGTCTGGGAGTTGAGCGCAACCGGGCCGCGGCGGTGTGACATTCTGGCCTGATGGCACAACTGCGGGGACGACGGGTCGCCATCACCGGTGGAGCGCAAGGCATCGGCCGCGCGATCGGTGAGGCGTTGGTCGCTGCCGGCGCCAAGGTGGCGCTCGGCGACGTGCAGGAAGCAGTCGTCAAGCAGACGGCGACCGAATTGGGCGCGGCGGCAACGGGTTACCCCCTCGACGTGATGGACGAGGCGAGCTTCGAAACGTTTCTGGATCAGGCGAGCCAGGACCTGGGCGGGCTCGACGTGTTGGTCAACAACGCGGGCATCATGCCGATCGGACCGTTCCTGGAGGAAAGCGCGGGCGTCACCCGGCGCACCATCGAGATCGACGTCCTGGGTGTCATGACCGGAACCCGGCTGGCGGGTGCCCGTTTCGCCCAGCGCGGTTCGGGACACATCGTCAACATCGCGTCGGTGATGGGCACGCTGGCGTCGCCGAATGCGGCCACCTACTGCGCCGCCAAGTATGCGGTGGTCGGATTCAGCGAGGCGCTGCGACAGGAGTGGCGCGGCAGCGGGGTCAGGATCTCGGCGATCTGTCCCGGTTTCGTGCGCACCGAGCTGATCGCGGGAATGTCCGCGCCCGGCCCGCTGGAACGGTTCCTCGTCGTCGATCCCGAGGACGTCGCGACCGCCGTCGTCGCCGAACTCGGCAAGGGCACGTCGCGAACGGTGTTCGTCCCCAAGCTGGTCGGTCTGGTCTCGCGCGGAACCGCCTCGCTGCCCACCGCCGTCGTCGACACGGCGTTCCGGCTGTCCGGCGGCAACAAGGTCACCTCCCAACTGGATCGCGAGAAGCGCGCCGCCTATCAAGCCAAGGTCGAAGGCCGAGGGAATCAGGAGCAGGCATGAGCCGTATCGAATTGACCGGACTGCGCGGTGTGCCCGAGACCGCGCTGAGCGAGGCGCTGGTGGCAACCCTGCCCGGCAACGAGGCGCCCGCGCCGTGGGAATGTCACTGCTCGGCGTTGCTGTGGGTGGGTCGCGGCGGTCGCGCCGCGCGCGCGGCCCTGCCGCCTGGGTTGGCCGGTAGTCCCGCGCTGGCCACGGTGGGCGCGTTCGTCCGCTACACCGACACCCCGGTCGGCGCCTACGACGAGGTGCTCGGCATGGTCGCCTCCCGCACCGGCCTGCGGCCGTGGGGAAATGTGGCATTCATGTCGGTGGATTCCCAGAGCAGCCTGGTCGGCGGCCGCACCAACTGGGCGATGCCCAAGACGCTGGCGCGCTTCACCGGCGAACTGGCCGACGGCCACCTCATCACCGGCCAGAGCAGCGACGACCCGACCTGGTCGGTCAGTGCGAAGCCGCGGGTCAAGGGGCCGGGGATACCGCTGAAACTCAAGACCACCGCGCGCCAGCAGTTCGCCGACGGGCGCGTGGGGGATTCGGAGCTGGTCTTCGCAGGCCGGGTTCGGCCCGCCCTGGTGACCGTCGGCGTCTCCTCGTCGGGACCGCTGCCGACCTGGCTGCGTCCCGGGTTGCACGTGGGCATCTACATCGACAAGGCCACCTTCACGCTGAGCCAGCCCCGGTTTTCCAGCTAGCCCCTCCGCCGCGAGCAGACAGAGAATCGCACTGATTCGTCGCCAGGCGTGCGACTCTGCGTCTGCTCGCGCCACCGGCTAAGCGCCACGGGCTAAGCGCCACCGGGCTAATCGACCTCGCCGTACTCGTCGAACCAGTGCGCGAGTTTGCCGCGCCGGCTGACCGCGCGCAGCCGCGCCTCGGCCGCCGCCCGGGTCTTGCTGGTGGTCACGATCAGCAGTTCGTCGCCGGCCGCGATGCGGGTGTCGGGTTCCGGCACGAAGGTGTGGCCGTTGCGAATGATCAGCGTGATCACCGCCGGGTCGGGCAGGCGTAGTTCCAGGATGGTGACGTTGTGCAGGCGCGACGGCCGTTGCACCGTCATCGTCAGCAGTTCGGCGTCGAGCATGTCCAGCGGTGCGGCCTCGACCTGGATCTCGCGCGTCGCCTCGCGGGATATCAGGCCCAAGATGCGGGCAATCGGACGCAGACTCGGGCCCTGGATCAAGGTGAACACCACGACCAGGATGAACACGACGTTGAGCAGCCGCTGACTGCCCGCCACGCCGGCCACGATCGGGAACGTCGCCAACACGATCGGGACGGCGCCGCGCAGCCCGGCCCAGGACAGGAAGACCTGATCCCGCCAGGGAATCCGGAACCAGACCAGCGAACCCACCACCGACATCGGCCGCGCCACCAGCAGCAGCACCGAGCCGACGACGATCGCCGGCACCACGTCCCTGGGCAGTTCGCTTGGGTCCACCAGCAGCCCGAGCAGCACGAACAGCCCGATCTGGGCCAGCCAGCCGACCCCTTCGGCGAAGGAACGGGTCGCCGAACGGTGCGGTAGTCCGGAGTTCGCCAACACCACCGCGGCCAGATACGCGGCGATGAACCCGCTGGCGTGGGCGTCGCCGGCGGCGGCGAAGGCGACCAGTCCCAGCCCGAAGGTGGCGATCGGGTACAGCCCCGAGGCAGGCAACGCGATGCGACGCAACCCGAGCGCACCCAGATAACCGACGATCAGCCCGATCGCCGATCCGCCCAGCAGTTCGTAGATCAGGTGGGTGGCCGCGCCCTCGGGGTGGAACACAAAAGGCACCACGCTGAACATCAGGACGAGGATCACACCCGGCGCGTCGTTGAACCCCGACTCGGCCTCGAGCAGGCCGGCAAGTCGCCGCGGCAGCGGCAGCACCCGCAGCACCGAGAACACCGCCGCGGCGTCGGTGGACGACACGATGGCGCCCAGCAGCAACGCAAGCTGCCAGCCGATGTCCAGCAGCAGGTGAGCACCTACCGCGGTCACCAGCGTGCTGATCACCACACCGAGGGTGGCCAACGTGGCCGCGGGTGCCAGCACCTTGCGGATGTCACCGAACTTGGTGGTCAGACCGCCTTCCACCAGGATCACCGCCAGCGCCGCGGTGCCCACGTTGCGCGCCAGCACGACGTTGTCGAACTGCAGTCCGAGGCCGTCCTCGCCGATCGCGACGCCGACCAGCAGGTACAGCAGCAGGCTGGGAAACCCCACCACGGTCGCCACCCGGGTACCGACGATGCTGGCCAGCAGCACCAGGCCACCAAGCGACAAAGTCAGGTACAGCTGTTCCAGGCTCATTCTTTCCCGTTCATCACGACCGCCGCTTACCGCGGTTGGTACGACGAGGGTGCCGATGCGGCGCCTGTCAGTAAATCAGTCCGGGCCGGTTCGTCGCTCGCCCCACAGTGGGAAGTGCCCGAGCTCTCGGCATACGCAAAGATGATTGTGTGACGACACGTAAGTTGCGGATCGGGATTGCCGGGGCCGGCAATGTCGGGCGCTCGGTCGCACATGAGTTGCTCGAGGGCGGACACAAGGTGTTGCTGATCGAACGGCAACGCCGCAATTTCGAGCCGCACAAGGTTCCCGGCGCGGACTGGCTGTACGCCGACGCGTGCGAGATGTCGTCTCTGGAAGAGGCCGGGGTCCAGACCTGCGACGTGGTGATCGCCGCGACCGGCGATGACAAGGCCAACCTGGTGGTGGGTCTGCTGGCCAAGTCTGAGTTCGGGGTGCCCAGGGTGGTGGCTCGGATCAACGACGTCCGCAACGAATGGCTGTTCGGCCAGGCGTGGGGGATCGACGTCGCGGTCTCGACGCCGGGCGCCATGGTCGCCGGTATCGAGGGCGCCATCGACGTCGGCCACCTGGTGCGGTTGATGGGATTGCGCGAGGGCCGGACCGCCCTGACCAAGTTGACGCTGCCCGCCGACAACCCGACCGTGGGCGAGCGCGTTGACGATTTGGATCTGCCGCACAACACCGCGCTGGTCACCATGGTCCGCGGTGACAAGGTCATCGCGCCCGGGCCGGACGATGTGCTCGAGGCCGGCGACGAACTGCTGTTCATCGCCGACAACGCCCGCGAACGTGCGTTGTGGGCCGCGGTCAACAGAATCAAGCCCTCACCCCGGATGCCGATGCGCCACGACGCGTGGTGAGCTGATCGGATGTCGGTTGCGCTACTCCGCGAAATGTTCGAGCGGATGGTGGTCGCCAAGAACGGTGAGCTGATCGAGCGGTACTACCACCCCGAATTCGTGATGTTCTCGGACGGCCTGACGCAGGACTTCACCGAGTTCCGGGACAGCCACCGCACGCTGTATCGGACCGACATCAGTTACGCCGTCGAGTACGACGAGCAGGCCTGGGTGGAGGCCCACGAAGCGGAGGGGACCAAGGTGGCCGGTCGGGTGTGGATCACGACGTCGCGCCCCGGGGAAGCGCCCACCCGGATCGAGGTCGTGCTCATCGCCGCCTACCGCGACGGTCGCCTGCACCGGGTCTGGGAGACCACCTGGCCCAGCTGGCGCGACGTCGCGGCACTGGAAGGGTACTGAGCATTTGACGGACGCAGAGCCCATCGCGATTCGCCGGTTGCTCGACGAGATCGGCCTGGCCTCGATCTTCGACGTGCACACCCATTTCATGCCGAAGCGGGTACTCGACAAGGTGTGGGCCTATTTCGACCGGGCCGGTCCGCTGGTCGGCCGGCCGTGGCCGGTCGCCTACCGGCTCGACGAACAGGCGCGGGTGGCGATGCTGCGGGAGTTCGGCGTGTCCACCTTCACGTCGCTGGTGTATCCGCACAAGCCGGACATGGCCGAGTGGCTCAATGCCTGGTCGGCCGAATTCGCTTCTGAGACAAACGATTGCCTGCACACGGCAACGTTCTATCCGGAACCGGCGGCTGCGGCGTACGTGACCCGCGCCATCGCCGACGGGGCCCGGCTGTTCAAGGCGCACGTGCAGGTCGGTGATTATTCGCCGACGGACCCGATGCTGGAACCGGTCTGGGCGGCGTTGGAGCAAGCCGGTGTGCCCACCGTCATCCATGCCGGATCCGGCCCGGCGCCAGGCACTTTCACCGGACCGCGGCCGGTGGCCGAGGTGCTGGCCCGCCACCCGTCGCTGAAGTTGATCGTCGCCCACATGGGCATGCCCGAATACCGCGAATTTTTGAACCTGGCCCGGCAATATCGCGGTGTCTATCTCGATACGACGATGGTGTTCACCGACTTCACCGAGCAGCTGCATCCTTTCCCGCGCGGGGACCTGCCGCTGCTGGAAGAGCTGGGCGACAAGGTGCTGTTCGGCAGCGACTACCCGAACATCCCTTACCCCTACCACCACGCCGTCGACTCGGTCGTCCGGCTGGGACTGGGTGACCGTTGGTGCCGAAACGTGCTGTATCAAAACGCATCTGAGCTTTTCGCTTGAGTCAGCCCAGCCGGCGCATCAATTCGGCGGCCGCGTGCCGTCCGCTCTGCAGCGCTCCGTGCACGGTGCCGGGATTGTCCACGCCGACGGCTTCACTTGCCAGGTAGAGCCGGTCGCTGACGGGTTCCTGCAGTCGGCGCCGGTCGTCGAGCCCGGAGCCGGGGGCGTGGTAGGAGTAGGACCCCAGCGCGTAGGGATCGCGGGTCCAGGCCGAAGAGCGCACCTCGGTGACGTCGGTACCGAACAGTGCGCGCACCACGGTCGACGCCCCGGCCAGCAGGTCGGCGGGTGCGGCTGGTCGGGATCGGCGGCGTACTCGTCGGCGATTTCGGTGGTCAGGTAGTAGGTCAGCGCGGCGCGCTGCGGGCGGGAGAGTCCGCCGGCCGCGGCGTCGACGGCCGCGCCGAGGCTGCCACCGTCGACGTCGTCGCGGGCGTCGGCCACCAGGGAACGCCACGTCTTGGCGTCGTAGGCCATCGGCTGCAGACGGGGATCGATCGCCAACTTCACCGGGCGGTCGTAGTCGGTCGGGACGACCTCGGCGTGGACCTGGCGGGCCAGTTCGAGCAGCGGATTGTTCGTCGTCCCGTGGATCCAGGAGGCGCCGGTCTCCAGCGGCACACCCCAGTCGCGGTTGGTGTCGACCCGTCCGCCGATCCGGTGGCGGGCCTCGATCACCCGCACCGGCCAGCCCGCGTCCTGCAGGCTGCGCGCCGCGGCCAGTCCGGCCATCCCGGCCCCGACGACCAGCACCTTTTGGCGGTCCTGGGGCGCGTGGGTCTGCCGCGACGACGGACCCGGTGCGCAGCCCGCCGACACCCCGGCTGCCAGCGCCGTTGCCGCCAGAAACCCCCGACT
>NZ_JCALDY010000038.1:0-35628 GCF_059813095.1 Mycobacterium sp. NGS22 | reverse complement strand
ACCGGAGGCAACACCCGCACCCGCGGGTGTGCTCGCGCAAGCGAGAAGACCCGATGACGCGCAAGCGGCATAGGGAATCCCGCGATCTTCAGTCGCGGGAGAAGGTCAACTTCATCTCCCCCATCTCCGACCAGCCCGTCGCGTCCAGGGTCTGGCTGATGATCTTGGGCGTGGTCGCCAGCGCCTGGGGCAGTTCTTGCACTGCCTTCTTGAAGTGGTCGCTGTTGACGTGGACTCCGCCCGCGTCACCGTCTCGAAATGCCTCGACCAACACGTACTCCGCCGGGTTCTCCAGGCTGCGCGACCATTCGAACCACAGGTTGCCCTCTTCGGCGCGGGTGGCCTCGGTGAAGGACGCGACGAGTTCCGGCCACCGGTCTGTCCAGTCGGGTTTGGTTTCGAACTTGACGACGATGAAGATCATTCCCGCAGGATAACGGCGTCAGCTGAGCTCTATCCGGGTGGTCACCGGGGTTGCGTTCCGGGTCAGGTCGAGCACCGGACAGTGCGCGTCGACCGCCTGCTGAAGTTCGCGGTAGCGCTCGGCGGTCTCCGGTCCGGTCACCTTGACGACCACGCGGACTTCCTGGAAACCGGAGCGGACGCCGGCGTCCAAACCGAAAAAACCCCGAACGTCGAGGTCGCCTTCGGCGCGGGCGGTGATCTCGTCGACCGTGATGCCCAGCTTTTCGGCCCAGAAGCGCCAGGTCACGATCTGGCAGGACAGCAGTGAGGCCAGGTAGTACTCGACGGGGTTCGGCGCCTTGGCTTCCCCGCCGAGAGCGGGTGGCTCGTCGACCTCGACCTGGTACTGGCCGAGGGTGATGGTGCTGGCCACTGCGTCGTGCGCTGCGGCGGTGGCCTGAAAGACCACCTGGGCGTTGGCCGGGTCATTGGCGACGGCGTCCGCCGTGGCGCTGATGACGCCACCAAGTTGACTGGTCGAGGATGTCATCGCGCAATCTTACGAAAGCGCATAGCGAGAATCGACCTTCCCGCTCGGCGTGAATCGAATGAAATCCGAATTCGTGGCCGGCGGGTTATCACATCAATAGAATCGTTACAAATTCCTATTGTCTTTGATGTGAAATGTGATTTTGGTATCCGAACCACACCCCGCGGCGCATTGTGACACAACCCACAAATGGGCCGGGGGGTGTAGCTGCGGTTATCGATCCAGTATGTGAGCCACGTCGCAACGACCGTTTGTTGCCCAAATCACTTCGGGAAGTGAACTACTCGACCGGTGCTTCCGGTTCGCCGACGGGATCGGGAGCCGGTTCCATGACGTCGGGAGCCGGCGGGGCGAAGTCGGGTGCGACAGCGTCGACCAGCACAGGCGGTGCGTCTGGCGCGGGCAATTCACCTTCGGGCAGCTCATCGGCGGGAAGAAACATATGGTGGGTGAAGCCGGCCTGGTAGGCCCCGGCACCGCCGATGCGCACTCCGCCGCCTTCGCCACTGGAAACCGGCGTGCCGTCGGGGAGCGTCACCGCGGTGTGCCCGCCGTTCCACCCGATCACCAGGGCGTTGGGAGCGGTGCCGTGCTGGAAGCCGCGGGCCGCCAATGCGGCTTCTTCGTTTCCGGTATTGAACCTATTTCCGAAAATCGGCCTATCGCTTGCCGCATTTGCGACCCACGAAGCAAGCCCTGAACAGTCGGTGCCCGCCGGAGAATCTCCACCCGGAACGTAGGGCGTCCCGGACACCTGATTAACGAGTGCTAAAAGCGTTGCAAGTGCAATCATGATCGGCACGCTACCCAGAGAATGTATAGCGAAACAAAATTTGTGGTGCCGGTCACGCCATTCCGAATACGCCATTGACCTGCACATACCGCAGTGAGGTCACGCATAAATCAATAAACTGAAACAGATGTGGTTAGTGTGGCAAATGACAATAGTCAGCAAATTACGCTACTGCGTCGATGAGCACGCTGAGCAGGTCTATTGTCAAGTCGTATTCAACACGAGCAACTCGCGCCATGACGTATGGCGGGGGCATGACGGGCCATAATCAATGGTCGCGGGTGCGGCAGGCGGCTCATCACTTCGCATTGCGGGCGTGGGATGGGTCACATGTAGTCGCCGGTGCCGATTGGCGCACATTTCGGCTGAGCTGGCGCGTTCTGCGACTTGAGCAGAACCCATTCCTGCTCCGCCATACCAGCTCTGCCTCATCTGCCCTTTGACGGACACCAGCAGCAAGATGGCCACAGCGGCGAGTAGAGCCAGCCCAATCGCGATGCCCACCCACAATCCCCTACTTGGCTTGTACGGGTCCTCGAGGCCAGAGAAATCCATCCCTTTCGTCGCCCCTGATCCAGCGCCGGCGTCGACTACTGCAGCTTCTGGAACAAGAAGCCGGTTATTGGCGCCTACCGATTGGCCGCGTTCATGCGAAACCCTGAGTCCCGCGGGACCCGAATTCTCTTGCACCCGTTGGGGGTTCGGGGTTCTGGTGCCGGTGCCATTTGGCTTCTTCAGCAAAGGTTGGGTTCCTAAGCGATCTACACGATCAGTAGGTGCAGTAGTTGGGCCGATCAGTTGCAACGGCGTGCTGATGGCCTCGCGGGCAGCATTGGCCAACTCGATGGTCGTCGCATAGCGGGTGTCGGGATCTTTCGCCATCCCTGTAGCGATTACCTGGTCGATCTGGGTGGGCACATCAGGTTGGGAGGTCGACGGTCGCGGCGGCGGCGTGTTCAGATGCGCGGCAACCAGGTGCGCCATCGTGGCACCGACAAACGGTGGGAGTCCGGTCAAAGCTTCATACAGCACGCAAGCCAGCGAGTAGACGTCGGCACGGGCGTCCTCGTCGGCTTGGGGATCTAGACGCTCGGGTGCGATATAGGCGAACGTGCCGATTGTGTTGCCGGTCTTGGTCATTCGAGTTTCGTCAGCGGCGCGAGCGATCCCGAAGTCGATCAAGTAGGCAAAATCGTCGTGGTCGAGCAGGATGTTTGACGGCTTTATGTCGCGGTGTAGCAGACCCACTCGGTGCGCCGCGTTCAAGGCCTTAGCGACTTGCTCGACAATGCGCACCGCACGGGCCGGTCTCAGGGGCCCGTCGACCAATGCAGCAGCGAGGTCACATCCTTCGATCAGGCGCATGTCGACGTAAAGACGGCCTCCGATCTCGCCGTAGTGGTGGATTGGGATGACATGGGGACTGTTCAGTCGAGCGACAGCATGCGCCTCGCGGCGAAATCGTCGCTGGAACTCGTCGTCGCCAGACAGATGTTCGGGCAGCACCTTGAGAGCGACAATTCTGTCGGTTTCGGTGTCATGCGCTCGCCAGACTTCCCCCATGCCGCCGCGGCCCAGCGGTTCCAACAGCAAGTAGCGTCCGAACGGCGTCCCGTCCATCTACGCCCTCCCCAGTTCGGCGAACCTCGACACGATAAGCCGCGAGAAGGCCGAAAAGCGATAGAGAGAGCATTGTTGACGTTGCCGAACCAGCTACGGCAGCGTCAGTGACCTTGCTCAGGTTCTGAACGGCGTTCCGCGAGCGCGGATAATCGCGCAAGGCACTCCCGATTGCGGGGGTACGCGGCCATGAGAGCCAGCCGCCGCGGAATCAAGCTCAGCGGCCCGCCCAACGGTACCTCGGCCATCTCGATCAGACAGCCTCCCGCGTCAGTGTCGCTCAGGCGCACCGTGATTCGCGCGCCGCCAAGCGGTCGCCCCTTCGCCAGGAGCACGAGTTCGGTGACCGGTACGCACACTTCGACTTCGGTCTCGTCGTTCAATGCGACGGGCCACACCCCGATGGTGTGGTGGATCAGGCTGCCGGGCGCCGGCCAGTTCGGATCCACGGCACGCATTCGGCTGTTGCCCACGACCCACTGCGAATACGTCCATCCGTTGGCCATCACGTCCCAGACTTGACGGCGCGAAGCGGTGGTCTCACGCCGCACGGCAAGCGCGCTGTCGACCTCGGGGGGTTCTTTCATCGATAGATCACTCCTTCAATCCGTCCAACAGGATCTTTGCTGCCGCCTCAAGATGCCGGTTGCCCAGTGCGACTGCCACCAGCCATGGCTACCCGGCACCGGCGGCGCAAAACGACAATCCTTATCTGTGTGACCTAGCCAACGCGGTCCTCCGATCGGCGAATACACACCGGCTTGGCTGGTCAGCTGACAATGGGACGCGCGCGTGGCCCACGGTGTGACACGCTGTGCACACCTTGCTCCTCGACAGTGGTGGTGTGGGGACCGACGTTCCAGCTCAACGAGGGTAAGCCCTGCTAACGGCGGCTCCGAGGCGTGGTTCAGTCCGGGATCACCCAGTCTGACCACCGGTTGGCGGGGTTGACCCGGTAGGAGCCGGGGAACGTGCGCGCCATGACGACGGGCATCGCTTCGGTCCCCCAGGGCGTTCCCTGCCTCTTCCACACCTCGGGGTCCTGGCACGACAACTCGAACGTGAGTTGCACCGGTATCGATCTGGGTATGGCCTCCGCACAAGCCTGACCGGCCGTGACCGTTCTGTCCGCACGAGCGCTGGGCGCCAGGACCATGGGCACCGCCACCAGCGTGACCGCTGCAAGAAATTTGAGCATCGAGTTCTCCCGTCGCGGCAGGACGCGCTCGCCAAGTCGACGAGTGGTTCCCCACCGAATCTACGAGCGTCTGACGCTGTGTGACAGTGTGCGCCGTGCCTGAACTCACCTGGCGCGGTCACAGTTCGCGCCACCCGCAGAGGTGCGACATTGAACACGGTTGGACGCATTTCGCTGCGCCACACCGCACTCCGGCGCCGTTAGCGTTGTCCGATGGTGTCAGCCCGGCGCCCCACCCGCGCACAGCGGTACGCACGCCGCCGCAAACGGCGGATGGCCGGTCACGTCCATGACCGACAGATGCGCAATGGGACGCGCTCAAGTCCGGATGGGGAGGCTGCGCCTACTGCGGCGCGACGGGCTCTGCACTGCAGAAGGACTGCATGTTGCCCATCGCCAACGGCGGTCGGTACACCTTGGCCAATGTGGTGCCCAGCTGTCCGTCCTGCAACGCGAGCAAGTGCAATGCCGAAGTCACCACCTGGATGCGACGCAAGAAGCTCGACGAGGGTAGATTTCTGCTGCGGCAAGCCGAGATCGTCGGGCTGATCACCGCGCCTTCACCGCGAATTACGTTGTCCGACTGAGCTTTCAGGCTAGACCGGAGTCCAGATGCTGTGGTTCCAGAATCCCCACGCGCCGACAGTGGGGTTCCACAGCAACTGAGCGCCCGGCGCCCAGTCCGGTTGCGGCGGCCGCGGCGAGGCCCAGCCCGGCGGGGGACCCCACGGCCCCCAACCGACGAAACCGGAGTTCTGCCAGTCGTGGCACTGGTGCCAGTCCCAGTTGTAGATGTCCTGCCAGGCAGGGTCCCAGTACTCCCCTGGACACCAGTGATTGCTGGGCAACGGGGCTGGAGCCGCCCGGGCGACGCCGCCCGCCAACACTGACATCCCCAACCCGACAGCTACCAGTGCCGTCGTCAACCGACCTACGGTTCGCATCTGTCAAGACTTTCCCTCCACTCACACTCCTGGCAAGTGTCGATTTCACGCGGCGGGCGCTGATCGTCGGCGCTCGCTAAACTGCGGTGGAATCAATCCCGGGGAGGCGTGTCATGGTGCGGGTAGCCATAGCGTTGCTGGTCCTTGCTGTCGCGTTGGCCCCCTCGGCACTCGCCGACACCAAAGACGACGCATTCCTGGCCAACCTCAACACCTCCGGGATGAACTTCGGCGCGCCCGACAAGGCGATCGACATCGCAAAGACCGTCGTCTGCGGGTCGCTGCGGGAGAACCCCAGCACCAGCAATGCGGACCTGGCCGCCAAAGTCGTCAGCGCCACCAACTGGCCGTCACTCAACGCCGCGTACTTCACCGGCGCCGCCATCCAGGCCTACTGCCCCCAGTACGCGGGCGAACTCACTGCACCGTCGGTACCCAGCAAAGTCCCCACCGCGCCCAGCACGCCTCCGTCCGGGCCGACGACGCCGAGCGTTCAATCGGCATGACGGCTCGCAGCCGAGCCTGAACACGCCAACGAGCAGAGAGCTGCCATCGGCTGTCGCCCCGTCGGCTTGTCGAACAAATCACTGGTAATCCTTACTAGTATTGCCTACAGTAGGGAGGCCGCGCACGGCAGGTTGCTTCAACTGCCTTGGGACGCCGGGTTAAGCCGCCCGCGAAGCTCGAGAGGCAACGACGATGAGCGCATCTCTCGGTTCTGCGACCGCCAAGCGCCGCGTGGTGCACGTCGGTACCGGCATGACGGGAAGCGCGGCTCTCCGCGCGATCATCGATGACCCCGCGCTGGATCTAGTCGGAGTCAAGGTCTCGACACCGGCGAAGGTCGGCCAAGATGCGGGCCGGTTGTGCGGACGTCCCGAGGTCGGCATACGCGCCACTGACGACTTCACCGCGGTCGTGGACGCCAAACCCGACTGCGTCGCCTACTGTGCGACCGCCGTCCGCCGCGAAAATGAGGTCATCGCCGACATCGTCGGTTACCTCGAGGCCGGCATCAACGTCGTGACCATCTCGGCCATCCCGATGGTGTATCCGAAGGCAGCTCCAATGCGATGGCGTGAACCGATCCAATGCGCTGCAGGACAAGGCAACGCCACGTTCTACGCGACCGGCTGCGAACCCGGGTTTGTGAGCCTCAACCTGCCGACCGCGTTGCTGACCGGCGCCGGTCTCGTCGACTCCTACCGCATGGACGAGTACGCGCTCGACCTCGACCTGGCCTACCCGATCTGGGAGGTCCTGCACGAGTCGATGGGCTTCGGAAAACCCGACGGTCACGTGCCTATCCGCATCGCGGTGGGCAAGGTGAACAACGACTGGGAACCGGTCGTGCGCTACATCGCCGACACGTTGTCGGTTGACGTCGAGACAGTGGCGTTGGACTGGGAGACCATCCTGGCGCCCGACGATCTCGACACCGCGCTGGGGGTGATCGAAAAGAACACCATTTGCGGTCATCGCTGGCAACTCGCCGCGATCAGCAATGACCGCCCAGTCGTGTCGGTGCAGTACTTCGCCACCGTCACCTCCACTCCCTGGCCCGACAGCTGGCCGCGCCCAGCGCAACCCGGCCAGGGTGGAATGGTGTTCCGCATCGCGGGCTCACCCAACATGACTCTCGAGCTACGTTTGGACCCCGCACCCGGCGACTCCACCAATCCCGGCGTCGCCGCAACGGCAATGGCGGCCGTCAACGCCATACCTGCTGTCATCGACGCTGCACCTGGACTGATTGGGGCGCCCCTGGCGGGTCCCCCAGTCGTCACCCGTCAGATCCGGCGCTGAGTGTCACCGCAACAGTCGGCGCGACGAGCACGCGGCACCCTGAGCGCAGATGCGATCGTGGATACCGCCTTCGCAATAGCAGCGGAGTCGTCGGTCGACGAGCTGAGTATCCCGCTGGTCGCCAAGACGTTGGGTGTGGGAGTGACCAGCGTCTACTGGCACGTTCGCAACAAATCAGAGCTCCTGGATGCCATGACGGACCGGGCTTTACGCCGCAGTGGGATGCCGGCCTTCGTCGATTCCGACGATTGGCGCGATTCCTTGACGACGCATGTGCGCGGTGTGCGACAGACTTTCCTGCGCGATCCGGTGTTGACGGATCTGATCCTCATTCGCGGTGCACTGAGCCCAATGGCGCAACGGCTCGGTGCACAGGAGACCCAGAAAGCGATCGCCAGCATGATCGCGGCGGGCCTCGATGAGCAGACGGCCTACGAGACGTACTCAGCGGTCTCAGAGCTGGTTCAGGGGTCGGTACTTCGCGGTCGATTGGCCCAAAAGCACTACGCGGCCGGGTTTTTGATTGCCGACGCGTCCGGCTTTTCCGCTACCGCACCCGCGCAGGATGATCGCGCGTTCGAGTTGCTGCTGACCGCCTTGCTTACTGACGTCACGCGTCGAATCGCGGAAGGCAGACCGACCGCATGACTGACGGCCGCCGAAGCGCGCCGCAGTAGCCGTAACCTGAGACAGTGCTGGACGAAGGCCCGTTTTTCCATGGAACGAAGGCTGAACTGAAGACGGGGGAACTGCTCACCGCAGGCTTTCGCTCCAACTACCGGCCCGAAATCGTGATGAATCACATCTACTTCACCGCCCTGCGCGACGGCGCCGGACTGGCTGCCGAGCTCGCCGCCGGCGGCGGCACGCCGCGGGTGTATCTCGTCGAACCGACCGGTGAATTCGAGAACGATCCGAACGTCACCGACAAGAAGTTCCCCGGCAATCCGACCCGCTCTTACCGGAGCCGTGAACCGCTCCGGGTCATCGCAGAAGTCGAGGACTGGACGCGGCTGTCGCCCGAGGCTCTTCAGGCGTGGCACGACCGATTGGCCGCGCTACGCGCGGATGAGCGCGGCGAGATCATCAACTGAGCAGTGTCGCAACGGAACCCCGTCGCGGTCGTCAGTATTGCCCGGACGGGGGTTCATCGATCGACCGGCCGGTTCTGCCACTGCGTGCCGGATCTCGGCGTCGTCCCGTCTCTCAGTTGCTTCGAGACGACTTTCGACGTTCGATGAGGCGCCGTTGTCTCTCGACCGGATCGCCGGCGGTCACTGAACGCCCCCGACGTCGCCGACAAGCACTTGGACGGCAACACCAAGCGCCTCGTAGGTAGACCGCGCCCGTGCATCTCGAGTGGCCAAGACGGCACCGTGCTCGCGAGCGGCCAAAGCCACTAACCCGTCGTATGTTGCGCCACCGGCAATACCTCGTCGCGCGAACTCGCGATGTGCGGATCGCGCGGCGCGCGCACCGAGTTGCAGCGACGCAGCGAAGTTCCCATCGATCAATGCCACTGCGTCGGCAGCATCGACGCGAGCATCGCCGGGCAACCGGGTCAGGACCGAGTACGTCTCAGCCAGTGCGTGCCCACAAAGACCCAGGGTTCGACTCTCCGCCCACGCAGCGACCACCGCGTGGTGAAGGTGCGATGTCATCAGCAGCGGTACCGCGACACTGGTGTCGACCGCCGTGACGGGGACGGTCGTCAACGTCGCCCGGAGTCGATCAGAGCAAACATCATCTCGTCGGTAACCTCGGTGTCGGCACGAGCCACCAAGCGCCCGTTCGCATCCCGCTCGAGCCGCGCTGTCCTGCCACCAGGTGTTAGCTGCAATCCGGTCCCGTACGGCGAGATGTCCACCGTCGTACCCGGCGTCAAGCCGAGCGCGTCACGAAGGTGCTTCGGAAGCACGACACGCCCCCCAGAATCGATCACTGCTTCCATGGGAACATGCTACCAGTGAAATCCCATTTTCAGGGGGGTGAAGTCCAAGTAGACGATGTCTCGAATCGCATCCGTCCGCTCGACTTAGACGTTGAACCTGAACTCCACCACGTCCCCATCGGCCATCACGTAGTCCTTGCCTTCCATCCGGACCTTGCCGGCCGCCTTGGCCGCGACCATCGAACCCGCCGCGATCAGGTCGTCGTAGGAGACGATCTCGGCCTTGATGAAGCCCTTCTCGAAGTCGGTGTGGATCACCCCGGCCGCTTTCGGCGCGGTGTCACCCTGATGAATCACCCACGCGCGCGCCTCCTTCGGCCCCGCCGTCAGGTAGGTCTGCAGCTTCAACGTGTGAAAACCCGCCCGCGCCAACGCATCCAGGCCCCGCTCGGTCTGTCCGATCGACTCCAGCAGCTCCGCAGCGGACTCGTCGTCGAGTTCGAGTAATTCGGATTCGATTGCGGCGTCAAGGAATACGGCGTCTGCTGGTGCGACCAACGCACGCAACTCGGCGACCCGGGCGGCGTCGGTCAGCACCCCTTCGTCGGCGTTGAAGACATAGAGGAACGGTTTGGTGGTCAACAGGTTCAATTCCCGCAGCAGCGAGGTGTCCACTCCGGCGCTGAACAACGTCTTGCCGCTGTCGAGGACCTGCTGGGCATTCAACGCCGCGTCGTGCAACGGTTTGCGGTCCTTGTTGGTGCGGGCTTCCTTCTCCAACCGGGGCAGCGCGCGTTCCAGCGTCTGCATGTCGGCCAGGATCAGCTCGGTTTCAACGATCTCGATGTCGGACCGGGGATCGACCTTTCCTGAGACGTGCGTCACATCGTCGTCGGAGAACACCCGCACCACCTGGCAGATGGCGTCGCATTCCCGGATGTGAGCCAGGAACTTGTTGCCCAGACCGGCACCCTCGGACGCCCCGGCAACCAGACCGGCGATGTCGACGAAGGTCACCGGTGCCGGGACGACGCGCTCGGACTTGAACAGTTCAGCCAGCTTGTCCAGGCGCGGATCGGGCAGCGACACGACGCCCTCGTTGGGTTCGATGGTTGCGAACGGGTAGTTGGCCGCCACCACGTTGTTGCGCGTCAACGCGTTGAAAAGAGTCGACTTGCCGACGTTGGGCAAACCCACGATTCCCAGGCTCAGGCTCACGGGAAGCCAAGTCTACGGGGGACGCCAACGGCGAGTGCCCGGCTATATACGGGCCTTCGGGCGGATTGCCGGTACGGTCAACATGTGTCAGCGCAGCGGGATACGTCAGGGGTCGAACCGAGCCATCGCTCGATCGTCCCGGGCATCCCGGGCGTGCCCTGGTGGGGGGCGGTATTCATCGCTGTCGGGGCAACCGCCGCGGGGTACCTGATCGACTCCGGCCACAAAGAACTGACCCACGTCTTCGCCGGGTTCTACATCGTAGGTTGTGTAGCCGCGGTCCTGGCGGTGCGGCAGGCCGCGGTGTTCACCGCGGTCATCCAACCGCCGCTGATCCTGTTCTGCGCGGTGCCGGGGGCATACTGGCTGTTCCATGGCGGCAAGGTCGACAAGTTCAAAGACCTCCTGATCAACTGCGGTTACCCGCTGATCGAGCGGTTTCCGCTGATGTTGGGTACCGCCGGTGGCGTGCTTTTCATCGGGCTGATTCGCTGGTATCTGGGCAAGAACGGCGAGGCCGGGGACAGCGACAACGACGAGGTCGCCACCCAGCGTCCCTCGGTGTTCAGTGGCATCCGGTCCAAAGTGAGTTCGCTGCTTGCGGGTATCTCCGGCGACGACGTCGACGCGGCCGACGCGGCACCCACGCACGCCAAGAGCCGGACCGCCAGAACCAGCCGGACCGCGCGCAACGGCGGCCGATCCGCGCAGCGCCCGACCCGAACCCGCTCCCGGCAGGTCCGGCCGGACAGCCGAGCGGACGAGGCATCCGAGCCAGACGGCGAGCGTCCGCGTCGCGCCCCACGCCGGCCGTCGGCACCCGATCCGTCCGACTTCGACCCCGCTGACCCGCCCCGGCGACCGCGTCGGCGCCGCCCCGACGACGACCCTGACCCGCGCACCCCGCCGCCGCGGGAGATGCGCCGAGAGCCGCGTCCGCGCCGCAATTCCTACGAGCGGGCCTACGACCGTCCGGAACCGCGCAGTAGCCGCTTCGATCCGTACGACACCTACGATCGGGCCGAGCCGCCCATCCGGGGCGAACGCCGCAGCCGGCACGAGCGTCGCGGTGGCTACGAGCCGTACCCGCCGTACGAGCCGCCCTACGAGCCGCGCGGCCGGCGCGCCGCTTCGGCGGGATCCGGTGGGTCCAGTCCCACTCATCACCCGATTTCGCAGGTGCGGTACCGCGGGCAGGCCTCGCGCGGCGAACCTCGCGACGAGCGACGGGACGAACCGCGCCGCAACCGGTCGCGGGCACCGCGGCGGCCGTCGCCCGATGCGTGGGAGTACGACGCCTGACCTGCTCGGCGGCGCTGATTCACCGAGATTGAAATAAGGAGACTCCCGGCGTCCCTAGCTCTTCGCCCGCGCCGGGCGGATCTCCCTCGGCAACGCGAAGACCAGCGTCTCGTTGGCCGTCGTCACCGGTTGCACCGTGCCGTAGCCGTACTCGGCCAGCCGCTCGAGCACACCGCGGACCAGCACCTCGGGAACCGACGCCCCGGATGTGACGCCGACCGTGGTGACCCCGTCCAGCCACGCCGGGTCGATGTCGTCGGCCCAGTCGACCAGGTACGCCGCGCGGGACCCGGCGCCGAGCGCCACCTCGACCAGCCGCACCGAGTTCGACGAATTGCGGGAGCCGACGACAATCACCAGCTCGCATTCGGGCGCCATCGCCTTGACGGCGACCTGGCGGTTCTGCGTCGCATAGCAGATGTCGTCGCTGGGCGGATCCTGCATCTTCGGGAAGCGCTGGCGCAGCCGTTCCACGATCTCCATCGTCTCGTCGACGGACAACGTGGTCTGCGACAGCCAGATCACCTTGTCCTCGTCACGAACCCGGACATGCTCGACGGATTCGACCCCGTCGACCAGCTGCACGTGATCGGGGGCCTCACCGGCCGTGCCGATGACCTCCTCGTGCCCCTCGTGGCCGATCAGCAGGATGTCGTAGTCGGCGCGAGCGAACCGGCGCGCCTCGTTGTGCACCTTGGTGACCAGCGGGCAGGTCGCGTCGATGGTCTGCAAGTTGCGCGCGGCGGCGGCCGCGTGCACCGTCGGTGCGACGCCGTGCGCGGAGAAGACCACGATGGCACCTTCGGGAACCTGGTCGGTCTCCTCGACGAACACCGCGCCGGCTTGCGCCAGCGTGTCGACCACATGCCGGTTGTGCACGATCTCGTGCCGCACGTACACCGGTGCGCCGTGCTTTTCCAGCGCACGTTCCACCGTTTCGACCGCCCGGTCCACCCCCGCGCAGTAGCCACGCGGCTCGGCCAACAACACTCGTTTACCGGTGGGGTCGTCGACTACCGATCTCGAGGCACCGGGAATTCCCATGTCAATAGTCGGCACCATGCGTCCAGGGTACTTTCTGCCGATACCGGCCTGCCATCTCAGCGGCCTCAGCTTGGAGTTCGCCGCTGCTTGAGGCAGTCTTGGAGCCATGACTACTGCACCGTACGGGTTTCGGCTGCTGGTCGGCGCGGCGACAGTCGCCGTCGAGGAGACGATCAAGCTCCCGCGCACGATCCTCATGTACCCGATGACGCTGGCTTCCCAGGCGGCTCATCTGGTGATGCGCTTCCAGCAGAACCTGGCTGAGTTGGTCATCAAGGGCGACACCACGCTGGAGTCGCTGTTCCCGCCCAAGGACGAGCAACCCGAGTGGGCGACGTTCGACGAGGACCTGGAGGTGATCGACGGCGGCGGCCAGGGCGGGTTCTCCCCCATCCCCGTCGACGGGGTCGACGGCGACCGCCGCGCCGAGGGGCGCTTCGCGCTGTACTCGGTGTCCGACCCGGCCGAGACCGTCGAGTCCCGGACGCAGCCGGACGACCAGCAGGCCGGCCCTGGCGCCCCGGTACCGCCGGTGGCAACCGAACTCGACTATCCGCAGCTGACCCTCGCCCAACTGCGGGCCCGGCTGCAGTCGCTGGACGTCGCCGAACTCGAGGCACTGCTGGCCTACGAGCAGGCCACCAAGGCCCGCGCGCCGTTCCAGACGCTGCTCGCCAACAGGATCACCCGCGCGTCGGCGAAGTGACCGGCGCGCCCAACGCGAACTCAGCCGAGAACCCCTTCCCGGTTCGCGCCGTCGCCATTCGGGTCGCCGGCTGGATCGACAGGCTGGGCACCGTGTGGGTGGAAGGCCAACTGGCTCAGATCAATATGCGACCGAACACCAACACGGTGTTCATGGTGCTGCGTGACCCGGCAGCCGACATGTCGCTGACCGTGACCTGTTCGCGCGACCTGGTGCTGCGGGCACCGGTGAAGCTGACCGAGGGCACTCAAGTGGTGGTGTGCGGCAAGCCCTCCTTCTACACCGGGCGTGGCACTTTTTCGTTGCGGCTCAACGAGATTCGTGCCGTAGGTGTCGGCGAACTGTTGGCCCGCATCGACCGGTTGCGCCGGCTGCTGGACGCCGAGGGACTGTTCGACCCTCGCCTGAAGCGCCCGATTCCGTTCCTGCCCAACATGATCGGCCTGATCACCAGTAGGGCAAGCCACGCCGAACGGGATGTGACGACGGTGGCGGCTGCGCGTTGGCCCGCGGTGCGGTTCGCCATCCGGCACGCGGCGACCCAGGGTGTCAACGCCGTCGCGCAGATTGTGGCGGCCCTCGGCGAACTCGACCGGCACCCCGATGTCGACGTGATCGTGCTGGCCCGCGGCGGCGGCAGCGTCGAGGATCTGTTGCCGTTCTCCGACGAGACGCTGTGCCGGGCGATCTCGGCCTGCCGCACACCGGTGATCAGCGCCGTCGGCCACGAGCCCGACAATCCGCTCTGCGATCTGGTCGCCGACCTGCGCGCGGCCACCCCCACCGACGCGGCCAAGAAAGTGGTTCCCGACACCGCGGTCGAACAGCGCCTGATCGACGACCTGCGCCGGCGTAACGCTCAGGCGCTGCGGAACTGGGTTTCCCGCGAGCAACGCGCGCTGGCGCAGTTGCGCAGCCGACCGGTGTTGGCCGACCCGTTGCGCATGGTGACGACGCGCGGCGAAGAGGTGCAGCGCGCCCGCACCGCGCTGCGCCGCGACGTCAAGCGGTTGCTCCACGGCGAGACCGAACGCATCGGCCACCTGGCCGCGCGACTGTCCACGCTGGGTCCGGCGGCGACCCTGGCTCGCGGCTACGCCGTGGTCCAAGTGGTGACACCGACAGCCGCCGAGGTGCTGCGCTGCACCGACGACGCACCCGCCGGTACCAGGTTGCGGGTACGGGTCGCCGACGGTGCCGTCGCAGCGGTGAGCGAAGGACGCTTTGATGATTTCTGATCCTGAGATGGTTCCTGATTCCGAGAGCGACACGACTACACCTGTTAGTCAGCTCGGCTACGAAAATTGCCGCGACGAACTGGTCGAAGTCGTGCGGCAGCTGGAGCAGGGCGGTCTGGATCTCGACGCGTCGCTGAAGCTTTGGGAAAGAGGCGAGCAACTCGCCAAAAGGTGCGAAGAACACTTAGCTGGCGCCCGCCAGCGGGTGGCGGACGCGCTGGCCGCCGGGGAAGCCGAACAAAACTGATTCGCCGACCTGTTTCTGTTCCGAACTGGAACACGTTTTAGTTATGCTCCCCCGATGGGTGATGCATCACTGACAACCGAACTCGGCAGCGTCCTGGTCACCGGCGGCTCAGGCTTCGTCGGCGCCAATCTGGTCAGGACATTGCTGGAGCGCGGATACCAAGTCCGCTCTTTCGACCGGGCGCCCTCCCCGTTGCCCCAGCACCCGAAATTGGAAGTGCTGCAGGGCGACATCACCGACAAGGCCGTCTGCGAAGCCGCCGTCGACGGCATCGACACCGTCTTCCACACCGCGGCGATCATCGAACTGATGGGCGGCGCCTCGGTGACCGAGGAATACCGGCAGCGCAACTTCTCGGTCAACGTCGGCGGCACCGAGAACCTGTTGGAGGCCGGGCGCGACGCCGGAGTCAAGCGGTTCGTCTACACCGCGTCCAACAGCGTGGTGATGGGCGGCAAGAACATCGCCAACGGCGACGAGACGCTGCCCTACACCGACCGGTTCCACGATCTCTACACCGAAACCAAAGTGGTCGCCGAGCGATATGTGCTGTCGCAGAACGACGTCGGCGGAATCCTGACGTGTTCGATTCGGCCCAGCGGCATCTGGGGCAACGGTGACCAGACCATGTTCCGCAAGCTCTTCGAGAGCGTGATCAAGGGCCACGTCAAGGTGCTGGTGGGCCGCAAGTCGGCGAAGTTAGACAACTCCTACGTGCACAACCTGATTCACGGCTTCATCCTGGCCGCCGAGCACCTGGTGCCCGGCGGCACCGCGCCCGGCCAGGCGTACTTCATCAACGATGCCGAGCCGATCAACATGTTCGAGTTCGCCCGCCCGGTCGTCGAGGCGTGCGGCGTGAAGTGGCCCAAGCTCAGGGTTTCCGGCCCGGCGGTGCACTGGGTGATGACGGGGTGGCAGCGGCTGCACTTCCGATTCGGCTTCCCCGCACCGCTTCTCGAGCCCAATGCGGTCGAACGGTTGTATCTGGACAACTACTTCTCGATCGCCAAGGCGCGCCGCGACTTGGGCTACGAGCCGCTGTTCACCACCGAGCAGGCGCTCAAGGAATGCCTGCCGTACTACGTGGAGATGTTCCACAAGATGAACGCCGACGCGCAGGCGGCCAAGAAGAAGGGCTCGAAGGCGACTACCGGAAGCTGACCATCTCAGCGCCCCACGCCTCCCGGATCCGCGCGTCGACGTCGTTGACGACGGTGTCACGTTTGTCGATCACCAGACAGGCGCGGTCGGGCTCGCCGTAACGCGGCCAGCGCGGCTCGCCGGGCGGTCCGTCGGGCTCACCGTGCGCAGCGAAGTTGATCCATCGGGTCCGCATCCGGTGAGAGACCGCCGTCGCCGTCCGGGCACCACCGAGCTTGAGCGACATGTCCTGCGGGCCACCCAGAGTGCCCCAGACATAAGGCAATTCGGTGGCGTGGGCTGCCCGGACCATCAGCAGCTTGAACAACGGTGTCGCGTAGTCGAACCGGTACAGATACACCGGCGCCACCCTGCTGTGGCCGTCGGCCAGCCACACCGACGGCATCCGGAACCCGATGTCGGTGGCCATGCCGACGCTGCGCGACTTCTGCCGGCCCGAGTACGCCTGCCCGAAGTCCTCCATGGTGGGCAGTTGCAGGTCGGGTTGCTCGGCGGCGATCTGGCTGAACATCGTGGTGATCGCGTGTGGCGTGATCGGCATCAGCGGGGAGCGCAGCAACCGGAACAGGGCCGCTTCGTGCTTGTTGGTGCCGATGATCAACGGAACCCGAAGCAGGCGGCCCTGCTGGGCCAGCTTGACCGGCTGATCGTGCAGCAGGTCGCCGTCGACGATCGGCACGAACGCCAGCGTGCCGGGATTGCTGACCGGCACCTCGTTGAATACTTCACTGGTCGCCGCGATGAGCGCCTCGGTCGACGCGGTCGCCACCTGGTGGCCGTCGGACTCGGAGATACCGAGTTTGTCCAGGACGGCAACGGCCACCCGCCGCCCCCGGTCCCGGTCGTAAACCGAAGTGGCGGGCGAACTCTGCGCGATCGCGCGGACGAACAGACCTTCGGCCGCGGGGCTGGCGAGCAGGGTGGTGACGATGCCGGCGCCGGCGGATTCACCGAACAACGTGACGTTGGCGGGGTCGCCGCCGAACGCCGCGACGTTGTCGCGCACCCAGGCCAGTGCGGCCAGCACGTCCCGCAGGCCGATGTTGGAGTCGAACCGCTGCTGCGCGGTGCTGAACGACGACAGGTCCAAGAACCCCAGCGCCCCGACCCGGTAGTTGACCGTGACCACCACCACGTCACCGGTCGCGGCCAAGGTGTGGCCGTCGTAGAGCGGCTGGCTGGCCGAGCCCAAGACGTAGGCGCCGCCGTGCAGCCACACCAGCACCGGTTTGCCTTCCCCGGGGCCGGTGCCGGCCGGCGCCCAGATGTTCAGCCGCAAACAGTCCTCGCCCTGCGGGGCGCCCAAGTCCAGCTTCATGTTCGGTAGCGTCGACTGCGGGCAGGCCGGCCCGAACTCCGTGGCATCTGCGACCTCGGTCCACGGCTCAGGCGGCTCCGGCGCCCGAAACCGCAGATCGCCGACGGGTTCGCGGGCGAACCGGATGCCTTTCCAGACGGTCACGCGGCCGGGCGGGCCGTCGAGGTCGGCACCGCGCACCGGACCGTAACTGGTCTCGATCACACTCATGCTGTTCCTCCTGGCCAGAGGCAGAGTCGCCTCGCATCCCGCGAAACGACGATAAGGTAACGAGGCGCTCAACACCGACTGGAGGTGGCCCGGCCAAGGCATGAATACCGAGTTCACGGTTACCCAGAAACGTGCGCTGGCGATCATCACTCTCGTCGCAGTGCTGTTCGGCGCCTACTTTCTGCGCAACTATTTCGTCCTGATCGTGGTGGCCGCCGTCGGCGCGTATCTGTTCACCCCGCTGTACAAATGGTTCAACAAACGGCTGAATACCGGACTGTCGGCCACCTGCACCTTGCTGTCCGCGCTGGGCATCGTGATCGTGCCGGTCGCGCTGCTGGTGACACTGGCCATCGTCCAGATCGCTCGGATGGTCGACTCGGTCGCCGGGTGGATGAAGACCACCGACCTGAACACGTTGGGCGACAAGACCCTGCATCTGGTCAACGAGCTGCTGAGCCGGGTGCCGTTCGTACACGTCACGGTCACCGCGGAGAACCTGCGCGAGACGGTGGTCTCGGCCGCGCAGAACGCGGGCCACTGGCTACTGGGGATCCTGCAGAACGCGGCCGGCAGCCTGGCCGGCATCATCACGTCGGCGATCATCTTCCTGTACGTGTTCGTCGCGCTGCTGGTACACCGCGAAAAGATGCGGACCCTGATCGGTCAGCTCAACCCGCTCGGCGACGAAGTCACCGACCTGTACCTGCAGAAGATGGGCTCGATGGTGCGCGGCACCGTCAACGGACAGTTCGTGATCGCGTTCTGCCAGGGCGTCGCCGGCGCCGCATCCATCTACCTCGCGGGATTTCACCACGGCTTCTTCATCTTCGCGATCGTGCTGACCGCGTTGTCGATCATCCCGCTGGGCGGCGGGATCGTGACCATTCCGTTCGGCGTCGGTATGTGCTTCTTCGGCAACATCGGCGGCGGACTGTTCGTGATCCTGTTCCACCTGATCGTGGTCACCAACATCGACAATTTCCTGCGGCCGGTCCTGGTGCCGCGCGACGCCCGGCTCAACTCGGCGCTGATGCTGCTGTCGGTGTTCGCCGGCATCTCGATGTTCGGCCCGTGGGGCATCATCATCGGTCCGGTGCTGATGATCATCATCGTCACCACGATCGACGTCTACCTGGCGGTCTACAAGGGCGTGGACCTGCCGGCACTGCAGGCCGCTGACGATAAGCCGGTGCGGCGCAAGTGGTTTGGCCGCCGCAAGGACGAAGCGCAGACCGCGGTCCCGGATTGATGGCCCGCGAACCGATTCCGACCTGGAACTTCTCCCTGGTGCTGGTCCGACTGGGCCGGCGGTTTCTGCTGGTGCGCGAACGCAAACACGGTCAGCTGTGGTACCTCCCGGCCGGCCGCGTCGAACCGGGAGAGACGTTCGCCATTGCGGCGCACCGGGAGACGCGGGAGGAGGCCGGAATCGACATCGGCCTGGACGGGGTGTTGCGTATTCAGCACACACCGCTGCCCGGCAACGCGCGGATGCGCGTCATCTTCGTGGCCCACCCGGCCGACGACCGTCCGCCGAAGTCGGTGCCGGATGAGGAGTCACTGGGCGCCGCGTGGTTCACGCTGGACGAGATGGCCCAGCTGCCGCTGCGGTCGGTGGAAGTCGCCGACCTCGCGCGGGAAGTTCTGGAGGGTGCGTTGATTCATCCGATGTCGATATTTCGCTAGGTGAGCCGCCGGGTGAGGAACTCGACCACCCGCTTGCGCGCTTCGTAGGCCGGCTGACCGTCGACCTCGCGGACCTCGTCGGTGAGCACCGAGTGCGCCATCCGGCTGAAACCGTGCGCGTTGCCCGGACTCGAGTCGATCTCGATCACCTCGAACGCGTCGCCCAGACGTTGCTTGAGGGTCTGGAACCGATCCCGCGGCACCGCGATGTCCTCGCTGAACCTCAACCCCATCGCGCACAGGCCCTCGTCGGCGCAGCGACCGGCGACGATGCTCAGCTCGGCTTCACTCAGACCGGGGTCGCGGCGCTGCTTGGGGGTCAACGGAAACGGCACGGAAGGTTGGCTGAGTACCGGGGCCAGCACACTGTCGTCGACGGCGACGGCCAAGGCGAAGCCGCCGGTGAAGCACTGGCCGATCACGCCTACCCCGCTGCCCGGTGTCGAGCCGTTGAGATCGCGGGCCAGCGCGCGCAGGAACAGCGACACCGGCCGCTGCTTGTCGGTGGCGAAGCCGGCGAATTCCTTTGCCACACAAGCCCTGCCGATCGTGGCGGCGATGTAGCCAGGTGACTGGGCCCGTCCCGGCTCGCCGAACAGCGACGGAATGGCCACCGTGAAACCGTTGTCCACCAGGTGATTACCCAGCCCCAGTACGCCCGGGTGGATGCCGGGTATCTCCGGGATCAACAGCACGCCGGGACCCGAACCTTTGCGGTACACGTCGTGGGTATAGCCGGCACCGGTGAACGGCTGCACCGACCACCCGGAGAGGTCTGCTTCAGGTGAGCTCACGTCGGCGCCTTTCTATCGTGCCGGCAGGGGTTGCACGGATTGCACCGCGGCCGCCAGGGTCCGGAATTCGTCGGGGGAACCGGCGCCGGTGATCGCGACCTGGGTGGGGCCGGCCGGGCTGCCCAGGCGGGTGGTCCACACCGGCTCGACCGCACCTTTCTGATCGGCGCCCCGGTAGACGACCCAGCTGGTCCCGGTGACGTCGACGGTTCCGGTCGGGTAAATGCCGGGATGTATGGAACCCACCAGCTTGTCTTCGTCGGCGTTGCTCTGGGTCAGGCTCAGATACATCCCCGTCGGGCTGAGGTAACCCACGGTCGAGGTCGCCGCGTGTAGCCGCTGACCTTGGTCGGTGCGGCCGCCCTCGATTCCGCCGCGGCTTCCGGAATTGGGTTTCCAGCCCGGCGGCAGTTGCGGCATGCGAATCGGGAATCCCAGCGTCGCGGCGTCGGCACGCAATGCCGTCGCCGCGTCGTAGGACGGGACCGTGCCCCGGTTCGTACCGCCCGGCGCGATCGAACACATCCCGACCATTCCCGCCAGCAGAATGCAACCCAGCACCAGCGGCGCCAGCGACCAGAACATGTCGCGGCCGTCCTGCAGCACTCGCGGCTTGGCCGGTTTGGGGGTCGGCTGCGGCTCGGCGGTCACTCCCCGAGTATCCCAGCTCCAGTCGGGTGTTCCGCTTCTGGGACAATCGCAGCTATGACTGCACAGGGATCCGGCGCGTCGCCGACCTCCGTTGCGAGCCCGTCGCGACCTTCCCGCGGCGAAGCCCCGGACCGCAACCTGGCCATGGAACTGGTCCGGGTCACCGAAGCCGGCGCGATGGCCGCGGGCCGGTGGGTCGGGCGCGGCGACAAAGAGGGCGGCGACGGCGCGGCGGTGGATGCGATCCGCCAGCTGGTCAACTCGGTGTCGATGCGCGGCGTGGTGGTGATCGGCGAGGGCGAGAAGGACGAAGCGCCGATGCTCTACAACGGCGAGCACGTTGGCAACGGCGACGGGCCGGAGTGCGACTTCGCCGTCGACCCGATCGACGGCACCACACTGATGAGCAAGGGCATGCCGAACGCCATCTCGGTGCTGGCGGTGGCCGACCGTCATGCGATGTTCGATCCGTCGGCGGTGTTCTACATGAACAAGATCGCCGTCGGACCCGAGGCGGCGCACGTGCTGGACATCACCGCACCGATCGGTGAGAACGTCCGGGCGGTCGCCAAGGTCAAGGCGCTGTCGGTGGCCGACATGACCGTGTGCATCCTGGACCGGCCACGGCACGCGCAGTTGATCGCCGACGTCCGTGACACCGGCGCGCGCATCCGGCTGATCACCGACGGTGACGTCGCGGGTGCGATCTCCGCGTGTCGTCCCGGCTCGGGCACCGACATGCTGGCCGGCATCGGCGGCACCCCGGAAGGCATCATCACCGCGGCCGCGATCCGCTGCATGGGCGGAGCCATCCAGGCGCAATTGGCGCCCAAGGACGATGCCGAGCGTCGCAAGGCGCTGGACGCCGGCCACGATGTCGACCGGGTGCTGACCACCACCGACCTGGTGTCCGGTGAGAACGTCTTCTTCTGCGCGACCGGGGTCACCGACGGCGATCTGCTCAAGGGTGTGCGCTACTACCCCGGAGGCTGCACCACCCAGTCGATCGTGATGCGTTCCAAGTCGGGAACCGTGCGGATGATCGAGGCCTACCACCGGCTGTCCAAGCTCAACGAATACTCGGCGATCGACTTCACCGGCGACACCAGCGCCGCTTATCCCCTGCCCTGACCACCCTTCAGTGAGGATCTGAATTTCATGGCCGAAGACGGCGAATACCGCATCGAGCGCGACACCATGGGTGAAGTCCGGGTGCCGGCAAAGGCGTTGTGGCGCGCGCAGACTCAGCGCGCAGTGGAGAACTTCCCGATCTCCGGACGCGGCCTCGAGCGCACCCAGATCCGGGCGCTGGGCCTGCTCAAGGGCGCCTGCGCGCAGGTCAACAAGGACCTCGGGTTGCTGGCGCCGGAGAAGGCCGAGGCGATCGTCGCCGCCGCCAACGAGATCGCCGACGGCAAGCACGACGACCAGTTCCCCATCGACGTCTTCCAGACGGGGTCGGGCACCAGCTCCAACATGAACACCAACGAGGTGATCGCCAGCATCGCGGCGGCGAACGGGGTGAAGGTGCACCCCAACGACGACGTCAACATGTCGCAGTCGTCCAACGACACTTTCCCGACCGCCACCCACATCGCAGCGACCGAGGCCGCCGTCAGCCATCTCATCCCGGCGCTGCAGGTGCTGCAGGATGCGCTGTCGGACAAGGCTTTGCAGTGGCAGACGGTGGTGAAGTCGGGTCGCACGCACCTGATGGACGCCGTCCCGGTGACGCTGGGCCAAGAGTTCAGCGGCTACGCCCGCCAGATCGAAGCCGGCATCGAGCGGGTGCGCGCGTGTCTGCCGCGGCTGGGTGAGCTGGCCATCGGCGGCACCGCGGTCGGCACCGGACTCAACGCGCCCGACGGCTTCGGCGTCAAAGTGGTCGCGGTGCTGGTGGACAAGACCGGTTTGTCCGAGTTGCGGACGGCGACAAACTCTTTCGAGGCGCAGGCGGCGCGGGACGGGTTGGTCGAGGCGTCCGGTGCGCTGCGCACCATCGCGGTGTCGTTGACCAAGATCGCCAACGACATCCGGTGGATGGGGTCGGGTCCGCTGACCGGTCTGGCCGAGATCCAACTGCCCGATCTGCAGCCGGGCAGCTCGATCATGCCTGGCAAGGTGAATCCTGTTCTGCCCGAAGCGGTTACGCAAGTCGCCGCGCAGGTGATCGGCAACGACGCGGCGGTGGCGGTCGGCGGCTTGTCGGGCGCGTTCGAACTCAACGTCTACATCCCGATGATGGCCCGCAACATCCTCGAATCGTTCAAGCTGTTGACCAACGTGTCCAGGTTGTTCGCCGAGCGCTGCATCGTCGGACTGGTCGCCAACGAAGACAGGTTGCGCGAGTTGGCCGAGTCCTCGCCGTCGATCGTGACGCCGCTGAACTCCGCGATCGGCTACGAGGAGGCCGCCGCGGTGGCCAAGCAGGCGCTCAAGGAGCGCAAGACCATCCGCCAGACCGTCATCGATCGCGGCCTGATCGGCGACAAACTGTCCGAAGAGGAACTTGACCGTCGGCTGGACGTGCTGGCGATGGCCAAGGTCGAGCCCACCGACTGAACGAGCGTTATCCCGGTGTCACTGAGATGATCACGGTGACGCCAGTGCGCGGCGGCCCGCAGGACCCGGACGACGAGAATGAGAGTGGTTGAGCGATGACTGTGCCTCCCGGCGGTCCCTACGGCCAGGACCCGTACGCGGCCAATCCCTATGGGCAGCAACCCTCTTGGGGCGGCCCGCCACCGGGTCAGCCACCACCGCAGCAGGGTGATCCCTACGCCTACCAGCCGCCGGGTCAGTACGGCGCGGATCCGTACGGCGCCCAGGGCTACCCACCGCAGCAGTACACCCAGCCCGGCTGGCAAGGCGGGCCATACCCACCGGGACCCCCGCCGGGGAACTCGAAGCTGCCCTGGTTGATCGTGGCCGGCATCGCCGTCGTCGGCGTGATCATCCTGGTGGTCATCCTGGTGATGACGCTCAACAGCGGAAACGATTCGTCGTCGGCCAACTCGTCGACCACCACCGAAGAGGCCTCCGGTCCGGGCAGTGGCCAACAGACCGCAACCGACTGCACCCCGAACGTGTCCGGCGGCGCCAAGCCCACCGGTGAGACGGTGAGCGCCGGGAAGCTGTCGTTCCCGGCCAGCGCGGCACCGGGTTGGGCGCCGTACATCGACGACCAGAATCCGAACCTGATCGACGCGGTGGGCCTCGGTCAGGAAGTGGCCGGCGGCAGCCAATGGATGATGCAGGTCGAGGTCGCGGTGACGAACTTCGTGTCCAGCATGGACGTCGGCGCGCAGGCGTCGAAGTTGCTGGACTGCATCGCCAATGGCCCCGGCTACAACCAGGTTTCGCCGACGCTCGGGAGCAAGAAGACGTCGTCGACGACGGTCGGCGGGGTCAAGGCAGCACGGGTACAGGCCGACATCACCATCGCGGACACCACCCGCGGGGTGAAGGGCGACACGGTCACCATCATCGCCGTCGACACCAAACCGGTGACCATCTTCCTGGGCGCGGTGCCGATCGGTGATACGGCTTCGCAGGCGACCGTCAACAGTGTCATCGGCGCGCTGAAGGTTTCGAAGAAGTAGCTCCGTCCTCGGCCGAGAGCGCGCGAGCTAGACGGGCGCCGAGACGCGCGTGGGTTCGGAGCGACCGCGCAGCACGGTGGAATAACACTCGGCCCAACGCCTGCGTTCGGCGGTGCCGGCGCGTTCGGTCGCGGCCCCCGAGCACAGGATGCGCCGCTCGGAGGTCTTGGCCAGGTCGGCCAAGCGTGCGGCTTCGTTGACGGCGTCACCGATCACGGTGTACTCATACCGGTTTTCCGCACCGATGTTGCCGGCGAACACCCGGCCCGCCGAAACCCCGATGCCGAAGTCCACCAACGGAAGTCGTCGTAGCCTGCTGCCCAGTGCCCGCGCCGTCGCCAGCGCGTCTGACGCCGGCTCGTCGGTGCGCAGCGGAGCACCGAAGATGACCAGCGCGGCGTCGCCCTCGAATTTGTTGATCAGGCCCCGATGTTCGTCCACGGTGTCGACGACGATGCGGAAGAAGTCGTTGAGAACCTCGGCAACCTCTTGCGGCGGACGGCTTTCGGCGAGTCGCGTGGACCCGACCAGGTCGATGTAGAGCACTGCGGCCTCCACCACGTCGCCCGACAGCGACGTACCTTCTTCCAGAGCACGACGGGCCACGTCGGTTCCGACATGGCGTCCGAACAGGTCACGGATTCGATCGCGTTCCTCGAGTCCGGTGACCATCCGGTTGAAGCCGCTTTGCAGGCGCCCGATCTGGGAACGTTCGTACACCCCGACGTAGGTGCCCATGTGGCCGTGCTCGATCTCACCCATCGCGTCGGCGATCTCCCCGAGCGGATCGGAGATCGAGCGGGACGTCAGGATCATCGTCGGCAATCCCAGGATCAGCGCGGCCATCGACACCACCAGTACGGGTACGTCGAGCGCCCGGGATTCGTCGCTGAGCCAACCGGCGGAGCGCAAGGCGACAAACGCCGCGATGACGCCGATCGGCAACGCGCTGACCAGAAACCACAGCAGCACCAGCCGGGCGAACACCCCTGGAACGGCCAGCCGTGGCTCACTTCCCCGGGTGGCCACGGCCATGATCGGCCGTAGGGTGCGCTGGGCCAGCAGCAGGCCGGTTCCTGCGGCGGCGGCGGCGCCGATGACCACTCCGAACGCGATGGGCGCGACCAGCGCAGCTCCGCGGTGCGCGTTCACCAGGATCAGGATCGCGCCGCATGCGGCGTAGGCCGATGCCATCAGGATCGATTGCCGCCCGGCGATTTTCATGGCGGCATCCCGCTGCTCGGGAGTCGGTTCGTGGCCGGCGGCATACCACCGCAAGGTCGGGGCGATGATCACGGTACCGACAGCCGCGACGCCGATGGTGGCCGACGCGACCAGGCCCAGCACCAAAGCGGTGTTGCGTTCGGCGAAGTCGGTGCTGGCGATACCCGGCGTGTGGCCGCGCAACGGGATCATGATCGCGGCCGCGTCGGCGACGGCCAGCAGGTAGGCCAGCGCCAGATCGGTTGCGTACTGGAGCGAGAGCCGCAGCGCGGGTTTGGGTTCCCGCTTGCGCTCAAGCACCGTTGTTCGGTCCGCCCGAGTTCTGCCCGGGGATGTCGGTGATCGGCAGATTCGGCATCGGCTGGGGCGACGGAGTGTTGGGCAACGCAGGTATCTGGACAGCCGGGATTTCGCGCAGGTCGTTTGCGGGCGGGCCGTTCTCCCGGCTGCCGTAGCTGCTGCCCGGCGCCCGCGACCCCAGCAGATCGCTGACCGTCACCAGGTGGTAGCCATTGGCTTTGAGCAGCGGGATGAACTGGTACACCAGATCCACGGTGCTCGAGTAGGTGTCGTGGAACAACACCACCGAGCCCGGCTTGATCTGGGTCATCAGCACCTGACGGGTGGCTGCGGTGTTGGAGTCGTTGGCCCAGTCGAACGGGATGACGTCCCACAGGATCTCGGCCATGCCGAACTTGGCGGCGGTCTGGCGCACGGTCTGATTGGACAGTCCGCCGGCCGGCCGGTACAGGGTGGGTCGACGGCCGGTCGCCGCGGCGATCGCGTCGTTGGCCCGGGAGAACTGACTGGCGATGTCCTCGGGCGGGATCGTCGTCATGTTGGGGTGTTCCCAGGTGTGGCTGCCGATTTCCATGCCCGCCTCGGCGATCCGCTTGGCGCCGCCCGGGTTGGCCGCGACCTTGTTACCGATCAGGAAGAAGGTGGCCCGTGCGTCGTCGTTGTTCAGAATCTGCAGCAACCGGTCGGTGTACGGGCTGGGCCCGTCGTCGAAGGTCAGCGCGATGCATTTGACCACCGAACAGTTCAGGTTGTCGGCCCGGGTGACGTGGCCGGTGAGACCGCCGACCACCAGGACCGCCACCGCCACGAGGACGCCGAAGACCATGCGCCCGTAGCGCCAGGCCTGGTTGTCGGGTGGTTTCGGCACGCAGGAAGTTTACCCGCGGGCAGACTCAGTGCGGCCCGGTGATCTCCTCGAGCATCTCGGTGACCAGCGCCGCGATCGGGGAGCGTTCGCTGCGCAGCAGCGTGATGTGGGCGAACAGCGGGTGCCCTTTGAGCTTTTCGATCACCGCCGCGACGCCGTCGTGGCGGCCCACCCGCAGGTTGTCGCGCTGGGCGATGTCGTGGGTCAGCACCACCCGGGAACCGGTGCCCAACCGGGACAGCACGGTGAGCAGCACGTTGCGTTCCAGCGACTGCGCTTCGTCGACGATGACGAACGAGTCGTGCAGCGAGCGGCCCCGGATGTGGGTCAGCGGGAGTACCTCCAGCATCCCCCGGGATAACACCTCCTCCAGCACGGCCGGGCTGGCCAGGCCCTCGAGGGTGTCGAACACCGCTTGGGCCCACGGGCCCATCTTGTCGCTCTCGCTGCCGGGCAGATAGCCCAGCTCCTGGCCGCCCACCGCGTACAGCGGACGGAAGACGACGACCTTGCGCTGGGTGCGTCGTTCCAGCACGGCCTCCAGTCCGGCGCACAACGCCAGCGCCGACTTTCCGGTTCCGGCCTTGCCGCCCAGGGACACGATGCCGACCGACTCGTCGAGCAGCAGGTCGAGTGCGACCCGCTGCTCGGCGGAGCGGCCGCGCAGCCCGAAGACCTCGCGGTCGCCGCGGACCAGCTGCACGCGTTTGGCGGGAGTGACCCGGCCCAGCGCGTGCGAGCTCCCGCCGAGCAGCCGAATCCCGGTGTGGCACGGCAGATCCCGGGCTTCGGCCAGGTCGATCTCACCGTCGGCGAACAACGCGTCGATGTCCTCGGCGGCCGTCTCGATCTCACGCATTCCCGACCAGCCGGACACGACGACGTCCTGTGCGTGGTATTCGTCGGCCGGCAAGCCCACCGCGGCCGCCTTCACCCGCAGCGGAATGTCCTTGCTCACCAACGTGACTCGTCTGCCCTCGGCGGCGAGGTTGGCGGCGCAGCTCAGGATCCGGGAGTCGTTGCTGTCGGTCCGGAAGCCCGCGGGCAGCACCGACGGGTCGGTGTGGTTGAGCTCGACGTGCAGCGAACCGCCTTCTGTACCAACAGGAATGGGCTGATCGAGCCGTCCGTGTTCCAACCGGAGATCGTCGAACAACCGCAACGCCTGGCGCGCGAACCAACCCAGCTCGTGGTGATGGCGCTTGGCTTCCAGTTCGCTGATCACTACCAGCGGCACCACCACTTCATGCTCGGCGAACCGGCTGCATGCCCACGGGTCGGACAGCAGTACGGAGGTGTCGAGCACGTACGTCCGGGTTTCGGTCACGGGGCGCTCCTCGAGCGGAAGACGCCCGGGCGGACCCACTCGAGCGTGTCGGCGGGGGCCGCGGCACCAGGACCGGGGCCGGTCCTGCCTTTCCAACGACCGGTGCAATGACCGGTGCAGAAACCGGGAGTGCCGCCCTGGCAGCAGAGCAGATCGCTGGCCATCGAAGGCGACGCTACTCCGGTGGCTGTACCCCCGCAGCGCAGGCGCGCCGGAATTCGATTCAGTCCGTGACGAATTGCTTGAGCGCCGGCTCGTCGGCCAGCCCCCAGGCGGTGATGCGCTCGGAGATCACCTGCTGTAGCTGCGCCTCGTCATAGATGCCGGCGTCCGCCACGTTCTTCAGCTTGTCCTGATAGGTGTCGATGTCGGCGCCGGGCACCTGCAAGTCGGCCGCGCGCGCGGCGATCGCCGCGATCGTCTCGTCGTGGGTGTAGTCCAGCAGGTGGGTGACCAGGTTGGCGAAGAACTCTTCGTGCCGCGCCTCGTCGCGGGCGATGCGGTCGATCAACCCGGCCAGGATGGGCTCCTCGATGCGCGCGGCGAGATTACGGCAGAAGGTGGCGTGGGAGCGTTCGCTGAACGCCATGTAGACCAGGGTCTCGACCTGGGAGTACGTGTCGGCGCGGTAGCCCTTCATCACGTACTGGACGCGCGCCTCCTCGTTGGCGGTCGGGTCGACTTCGCGGGTGACCACCAGGTACTGACGCAGCGCGATGGCGTGCAGATGCTCCTCGGCCGTCCAGCGGCCCAGCCACCGACCCCAGTAGTCCTCGAGGATGAAGTGCTCGATGAGCTCGCGGTGGTGGCCGGCCAGGTTGTCCTTGAGCAGCAGCAGGATTTCGCAGGCGTCGGTGATGGGGCGGGGCAACGTCGCCTGGGAGGGGTCCCAGTCCCGCCCGCCGAGGAACGCGTAGTTCTCGCCGCGGTCGAAGGGTACGTAGTCGTGGGCGTACCACAGCTCCTCGGTGCTGAGGTGGTGAGCGTGCAGCGCTTCCACGACGGGCTCGAGTTCCAGAGTCAGCGCGTTAGCGACAGGTTTCTGTGCCATGCGGTTACTGTAACTCGCATACACAGATGCTTTCAAATCCCCGCGCGCGCGTGTCGCGTGCCCTGGCGAGCAGACGCAAAAGCCCCTTGTTTCGGCACGAAACAGGGGCTTTTGCGTCTGCTCGGCGAACCTAGGCGAGGTTCCAGCCTTCGAGGCCGTCGTACAACGGGAATTCCCTGGCCAGGCGGGTCACTCGCTCCCGCAGGCCGGTCGTATCGGCCGACGTGCCGGCGGCCAGCGCGGTGGCGATGACGTCGGCAACCTCGGTGAACTCGGCGTCACCGAAGCCTCGGGTCGCCAGCGCGGGCGTCCCGATCCGCAGACCCGAGGTCACCATCGGCGGTCGCGGGTCGTTGGGGACGGCGTTGCGGTTGACGGTGATGCCGACCTCGTGCAGCAGGTCCTCGGCAGCCTGCCCGTCCAGCGGGGAGTTGCGCAGGTCGACCAGCACCAGATGAACGTCGGTGCCGCCGCTGACCACCGACACGCCGGCTTTGGCGACGTCGTCGGCGAGCAGTCGCTCGGCCAGGATCCTCGCGCCGGACAGTGTGCGTTGCTGGCGCTCGGCGAATTCCGGGGTTCCGGCGATCTTCAGCGCGACCGCTTTGCCCGCGATGATGTGCATCAGCGGCCCGCCCTGCTGGCCGGGGAACACCGCGGAGTTTATGGCCTTGGCGTACTCCTGCTTGCCGACGATCATGCCGGAGCGACCGCCGCCCAAGGTCTTGTGAATGGTGGTGGACACCACGTCGGCGTGTGGCACCGGCGAGGGGTGCAGTCCCGCGGCGACCAGGCCGGCGAAGTGCGCCATGTCGACCCACAACTTGGCGTCGACCTCGTCGGCGATGGAACGGAACGCCGCGAAGTCCAGGATCCGCGGGTAGGCCGACCAGCCGGCGATGATCACCTTCGGCCGGAACTCGAGCGCCTGAGCGCGCACCACGTCCATGTCGACCCGGTGCGTGGTCGGGTCTACTCCGTAGAAGGCGTTCTCGTACAACTTGCCGGAGAAGTTCAGCCGCATTCCGTGAGTCAGGTGACCGCCGTTGGCCAGATCCAGGCCCAGCAGCCGTTCCCCCGGGGACATCAGCGCATGCAGCACAGCGGCGTTGGCCTGGGCACCGGAATGCGGCTGCACGTTGGCGAAGTCGGCGCCGAACAGTGCCTTGGCGCGGTCGCGGGCGATGTTCTCCACCACGTCGACGTGCTCGCAACCACCGTAGTAACGGCGCCCGGGCAGACCCTCGGCGTACTTGTTGGTCAGCACGCTGCCCTGGGCCTGGAGCACCGAACGCGGCACGAAGTTCTCCGAGGCGATCATCTCGAGGGTGTCGCGTTGACGCGCGAGTTCCTTGCCCAGCAGCTCGGCGATGTCGGGGTCGACCTCGGCGAGCGGAGCGGACATAACTGAAGAGGAAATGCGGGCGTCAGGTGCGGCAGTCACGGCCGTCAGTCTATCCAGCGTGCGGTTTCATCATTCAGTCCGCTTTGACCGGCCCACCCGTACGGCTCGTTGACGTTCCTGCAAAAATGGCCCAATGCCGCGGCCGAGCGAGCCGAGCCCGTATGTCGAGTTCGACCGACGGCAATGGCGTGCGCTTCGGATGGCGACACCGCTGGCTTTGACCGAAGAGGAACTGGTCGGTCTGCGTGGCCTCGGCGAGCAGATCGACCTGTTGGAGGTCGAAGAGGTCTACCTGCCGCTGGCCCGGCTCATTCACCTACAGGTCGCCGCCCGGCAGCGACTGTTCGCCGCCACCGCGGAGTTCCTCGGAGAGCAGCAACAGAGCCCGAACCGCCCGGTTCCGTTCATCATCGGGGTGGCCGGCAGTGTGGCCGTCGGCAAGTCGACCACCGCGCGTGTGCTGCAGGCGCTGCTGGCCCGCTGGGATCACCACCCTCGCGTGGACCTGGTCACCACCGACGGATTCCTCTACCCCAACGCCGAGCTCAATCGGCGAAACCTGATGCACCGCAAAGGATTTCCGGAAAGCTACAACCGCCGGGCGCTGATGCGGTTCGTCACCTTGATCAAGTCCGGTTCGGATTACGCGTGCGCGCCGGTGTATTCGCACCTGCACTACGACATCATTCCCGGCGCCAAACAAGTGGTGCGTTACCCCGACATCTTGATTCTCGAGGGACTCAACGTATTACAGACCGGTCCCACGCTGATGGTGTCGGATCTGTTCGACTTCTCGCTGTACGTCGACGCCCGGATCGAAGACATCGAGCAGTGGTATGTGTCGCGGTTCCTGGCCATGCGTAGCACCGCTTTCGCCAACCCGGAGTCACACTTCCACCACTACTCGGCGCTGTCCGATCCGCAGGCCGTGGTCGCCGCCAAGGAGATCTGGCGCTCGATCAACCGGCCCAACCTGGTGGAGAACATCCTGCCGACCCGCCCGCGCGCCACCCTGGTGCTGCGCAAGGACGCCGACCACTCGATCAACCGGCTGCGGCTGCGCAAGCTGTGACCGCGAGCAGACGCAAAAGCACCCGTTTCGGCACGAAATCGGGTGCTTTTGCGTCTGCTCGCCAAAAGGCCGGAGCGGGGCCACACACCGCAACGCTCGGGCGGTGGCGACCCCGCTCGGCGGGGAGGGGAGCTACGCCAGACGGCGCAGTCCCAGGTATTGCACGCCGGCGAACGCCAAGGTGTAGACGCCGCTGGCCAGGGTCGCGGCGACGCCGATCGCCGTCATCGGCACCAACTCCGCGAAGATCACCGCGGCCACGGTGTACACCAGGTTCGCCGCGATGACCGCGATCCCCACCCGACGCAGGTCCGGTAAGGCGGCCAGGCCGAACACCGTCAGGCCGTAGAGCACGAAGAACGCAGCCATGCTGAATTCCTGGGTCGACGTCAGGCCGGTCAGGCTCGATACCTCGTCGGAGGCAGCGGCGACGACCAGTCCCATCAGACCGGTCAGCGTGGCGTCGGCGCGCATCGCGAAACGCAGCAGCGAGTCACTCGAGTCGGACAGTGGGCGGTTGGTCACTCCGGATGTGGCGGTCATGTTTGGGCTCCTGGGACGTTGTGCAGCGGGACACCTCTGACGGTCCCGGTTATGCACTGCCAGATCCATGCGTGGCGCTGCCAAGTACTGCCACGCACCGCGCCGACCAGGGATTTCGAGGCGTTCCGGAGTTACACCGCTTGCGCCTCGAGCACACTGAACGGCGAGGCGGTCGGGACCACCCGCTTCAATCGGAAGCCGGCCAGGTCGAATACGCGCTCGAACTCTTCGGCGCTGCGCTCCCGCGCATCGAGTGCGAGCAGCATTTCCAGGTCTAGCCAGTTACCGGCGAATTCCCGGTGGTGTTCGGGGACGACGAATTCGACCAGCAGCAGGTGACTGCCGGTCTCCGCTGCATCGCGCACGTTGCGAAGGATTCGCACCGCGTCGTCGTCGGGCCAGTCGTGGATCACGCTCTTCATTACGTAGGCATCACCACCGGCCGGGACGGACTCGAAAAACGACCCCTCGACGACCTCGATACGGTCACCTACCCCGAGCTCGGCCACCACCGCCCCGGCGCCGGCCACCACCTGGGGCTGGTCGAACAACACCCCGCGCGCCGACGGCGTGGCAAGCAGAATCTCGGCCAGCAGCCGACCATGACCGCCCCCGACGTCGATGATGGTGCCGTAGCTGCTGAAGTCGTAGGCGGCGATCACCGGTCCGATGGACATTGCGGACCCGCTGGTCATGGCCGCGTTGAAGATCTCGCCGAGTTCCGGCTCCGACGCCAGGTACTCGAACGCGGTTTTGCCGCGCAGCACGGGGATCACCGACCGCCCGGTACGAATCGCATCGGCGAGGTGGCTCCAATGTTCGCGGTGCTGCCGCGATCCCAACCATCGAGCCCACCCCGCGACCGGCACGTCCGCATCCCGCCGCAGCGTCTCAGCCAGCGGAGTGAGGTCATAACGGCCGTCGCGCAGCTGCCGGAATATGCCCCGGCTGATCAGCGCACGCAGCAGTCGACTGAGGGCGTCGGCGTCGGCATCTACAGCGGACGCCAAGTCCTGGGCGGACAACGGGCCACTCACCAGCGCGTCGGCGATGCCGAGTTCGGCGGCTGCGACGATGGCCTGGGCCGCCCACATGTTGGTGACCATTTCCATCATCGCGACCGGCGGCGGCACCAGGCGCCGGTGCAACTGAGCGAGGTAATGCCGCGTGGTGTCGATCGCCTTGACGACCTTGACCGGGGGAAGTTTGGCTGGCATGGGTGTCTCCGCAGTGTGGTTGTGGCAGGAGCCAATCGGCTAGTCGGCGGAAACAGTAACCCGTCCGCGCAGGTCTGCCGCGATCAGGCGAGCCGCCGCGTTCTGCCAGTTGTGCAGTGAGCGTTGCGGAACCTCGGTGACCAGCCACTGCCAGGCTTGCCGCGCGGTCGGGTCCAAACCGGCGGCGGTGGCATTCTGCGCGTAGGCCCGCACACCGACGACGTACGGGAAGTACAGCGAGTTGTAGTAACGCCACTGCTCGGTGGTGCCGAAGTCTCCCCCGTCGCGGGGTTTGAGCCGGCCAATGCCGTCGGCGAGCACCGCCTTGAGCTCGTTGGCCCGCTCGACGGGGTGGTCGGGTGCGCCGCGGGCGGCCAGTCGTTCGTCGATGACGGGCAGCGCGGTCAGCGGACTGGCGACCAGCTTCGTCAGGTCACCGTAGTGACCCAGCGCCCGACGGGTGAGCCGGACGAACGTGTCGTCGTCGACGTCGTCCAGCGGGTCTTTCGAGCGCAGTGGCAAGGCCGCTTCGGCGTTGCGCAGTGCGGCGCGGTCGGCCCGCAGTTCCGGCGAGCGGGAGAACGCCAGCCGGTCCAACACCCCGGCCAGCGGGTCGGCGAGCACCTGCACGGTGATCGCGATGGCCAGGGTGGAGAACAGCAGTACGGTCAACGCGGTACGCGCGACGGGATCGTGGCGGGTGACGGTCAGTCCGATCAGCGCCTGGCCGCCGAACAGCACCGCGACCGTGGAGCACCCGGCGAACGAACGCAGCATGTCGGCGCGCAGGGCCTGCCCTTCGTCGAACGCGTCCCATACGGCGACCGCGACGCCCAGCAGCAAGACGTCGACACCCGTCGACGCCAGCGCCAGCCAGCTGGGCACGAGATCCAGCGGAATGACCAGGATCGCGTTGGCCAGCGCGAAGAACAGCGTCGCGAGCACCACCACCCCCGTGACGGGCGCGGGCCGGATGGGCCGAAGCACGTTGCCGGCCATCGCACCCAGGGTGGACAGCGAGATCACCGCGGACATCAGCCAGTGGCCGAGCCGCAGCGGGCCGTCGACGCTGCCGGCCAGCGTCGCCGCCAGCAGGGTCAGCACGGCGACGGCGCCGACCAGCAACAGCTCGAGGATGCGGCCCCGGGCCCGGTCAGTCGGACGGGCCAACTCCAACAGCACCGCGAACCAGGCCACGCCGGGCACCGCCACGAGATAAATCTCGACCTGGCTGAGCAAGTGAGCGTGCGCTGCGCTCGTGATCCGCACCGCATCCAGGGCAACCACCAAGGCAAAGCCGCACAACCCGATTGAGGCCAGCACGAGCACCGGCTTGCGCGGGTCACGGGCCAGCAGATACAGCCCGAGCCACCCGCTCAGCGTGAACACCACCGCCGACAGCGCAGCCACGGATCCAGTCTGTCACGCGACTCTGCACCGCGGATCGGGTGCTGTTCTCCGATCACCCCCTCGGGCGACCAGACGTAAAAGCCCCCATTTTCGTGACGAAATGGGGGCTTTTACGTCTGGTCGGCCAAAGGGTGCTACGTGGTGGTGGTGACGAGGCTCGCCTGGATCGGCGAGATGGCCGCCAGCGCGGCCTGCAGCGCATTCACCTGGCCGTGTAAGAGGCCGGAGACCTGGCTGCCGATGTTGCCGACGCCGGAGATCAGGGCCGCGGTGTTGGCGGCCAGGGTGCTGGTGTTGGCCACACCGGAGATGGCGGTCCCCAGATTCTGGAAGCCCGAGAGCAACGATCCGGAGTTGTACCAGCCCGAGGTCAGCGCCCCGTTGGCGTTGGCGAAGCCCGAACTCAGACTGCTCGAGTTGAAGAACCCGGAAGTACCGGTTGAGTTGCCGTTGAAGTAGCCCGACGACAGCGAGCCGGAGGAGTTCCCGATACCGAGCAGCCCCGGCACCGTCATGTTGAGTCGGCCGAGCAGCGTCATGTCCAAGGGGATCTGTAGGTTCGCCCCGACCGTCAGGTCCTGTAGGACGATCGGGTTGATGACGATGGGGTCAATCGTTGGGGACAGGAGGGTTCCAGCGAAAGTGAAAACGAAAAGCACTTGAATCGACGCGTTGACCGGGATGCCGAACTGAGGGATCGGTTGGACGGTGATCGGGTAGAAGAAACCGGTGACCGGGATCGCCACGTTGGCACCCGCCACAAGGTCGATCGGGATCGCCGGGAAATCGATCGGAATGGTGATCCCGTCCACCCCTTGGCC
>NZ_JCALDY010000037.1:0-36207 GCF_059813095.1 Mycobacterium sp. NGS22 | reverse complement strand
CCCGCTTCTACTTCAAAGCCGACACCCACGCCGGCCTGCGCGCCCACGCCGACGCCGGTCCCCACGCCGAGACCGACACCGGCGCCAATTCCGGCTTGCACGCCGAACTCGACATCCAGACCGGCCTGAGCACCCACACCAGCTTCGGCCACCAATCCGCCCGTCGGTCCGACAACGGGCAGTCCGGGAGCACCCACGACCGGACCGACGACGTTCGGCCCGACAAGTCCGGCATCCGCCGCGACGACGTTGGCCACTCCGAAGCCGACGTCGCCGGCAGCCAGCGCAGCATCGGTAGCGATGAACCCGACGTCGTTCGCCACGACGCCGGCGTCGCCGACGATCGGCGCGGCGGCACCGAAAACTGGGCCGGCATCCGGGCCCGCGAATGTCGGCGGTGCAAAGCCGTGTTGAACCGCTACCGCCTGTTGCAACCCGCCAATCGGGTCGTCCGAGGAGATGTTCAGGCCAGGCACCGCGTCTGCGGCCACCGAGGAGATCTGGGTCGGGGACACGTTGACCAGTCCGGCGCTGGTCATGGCCTGTCCGGGAGCGGCGACAAATGACCGCGCCGCCTCTTCGTTGCGGAACAGGCTCAGGATGTAGTCGACAAGCGAGGTCATTGTTGTTTCCCTTCAATCGAAACCGTGAAGCATTCGCCGAAGTGACCGGCGCTCTGTCATAAACCGTATGGATTTCGCGGGCTCAGCAAATCGGGGTCAGTTCCCCCAGCCTGGTGAAGACTTATCGGGATACCGGGGTCTACCCCATTAGGGGGTTAGGGGAAATTTCGGACTCCCCATCCCGAGCCTGAATACCGCCCTACTGACAACCGTTTGCGCACGTCAACCACCCATCTCTGGCGGCGCAGACGGGGTAGGTAAACGGAAATCAGCCGTGGATGCCGAAGTCGTGATGATCGGGCTGGCCGTCGTGGGGATGGGCATCGGGATGAATGATCGCGTGATCCCAGATACCGGGGTCGCTCACCGGGAACGCCGCATGTTCGAAGCCGATATGCGCCGAATCACCGCCGCTGAACAGCGCCGACGGCTCGTGCTGACCGATGCCCGCGGGCTGGGGACTCGCCGGCACATCGCCTGGCTCAGGCACAACCGAATGACTGATGACACCGCTGACCGGAGCCTGGTCATGCACCGCAGGGGCGGGGATGTGGGGCGTGAACGCATCGAAGGCGGCCGTCGCGGCCCCGCTTGCCCAGACATTGCCGTAATCGGCGACCGGAGCTCCGACAACAGGACCGGACATCGACAACGAATCCGACACCATCGGAATGAGGTTGTTGACATCAGTGCTGGTCACGTCAGTCAGATTGGCGTCGGCGATGGCTTGAGCAGGGTTCGCGGCGTAGCGCGCCGCGGCGTCGGGGTCACGCACCAGGGAGATGACGAAGTCGAGCAACGAGTTTGCCACCACGCACCTCCTTGCCACCCCGGCCCACCTGAATCCTGCGTTAGCCAGATGCTATCGGTTACACCGACTCGCGTGTTCGGTACGAATCCCGCCCGCCCCAGGCCATCGTTAGGGGATGTGACGTTAGGGGATCGCCGGGGTTACGGGGCAATTAGCGGCTATGGTGAGGAAACCGCTGCTGACCACGGTGGGACATAGGGGGTGGACGACGCATCCATGACCGACTACCTGACCCACATCCCGCGACCCGCGCGCATCCTGATCGACGATGTCGCTGATGCCTCGACTGTCCCGGTGCGAGCCTTCGTGGCGGGCGGCATCGGCAGCGGCAAGACCACCACGCTGAGCGCCGTCAAAGACGCCTTGCGGCGCGCCGGAGTCCCGACGCTCACCCGCCCGCCCCGCGACGACGACCCACCTGACGCGGCGCTGCTCGTCGACGACGCCCATCTGCTTACCGATGCCGAGTTGCGCCAACTGACTGATCGAGTCACCGACGGACACTCGACCGTCATCGCCACCGCCGAAACCCACGAGCACCGGCCGGCGTTGCGGTCCCTGGCGATGGCAATCGAGCGCGACCGACCGCGTATCTCCCTGAGTCCGGTACCTGTCGACCCGCAATTGCTGGATTGCACCGCCGGTCTGCCCCTCTTGCTCCACGCGGTGTCCGACGGCGATGGGTCGCCAGAACAATCGGCTCGACTGGCGCTTGCCGAGCGGCTGCGCCGGATCGACGAGCCCGCATTGGACACGTTGCTCATCATGTCCTTGGCCCAGGAGCTGGGCCCCGCCGATGTGGCTGCAGCGCTTGGTATTTCGATGGCGGACGCCCGAATCCTCGTCGACCGAACCCGGGCCGGCGGACTCGCCCAGCCGTCGCACCCGCCCGCGTTTCTGCAACTTGTGCACGACGCGGTGGCCCAGATCGTCGGCAACACGCACCACCGGGAGGTCGAATCCTCGTTGCTGCGTTCACAACTCGACATCTCGACGGTCACGCCGGGTCTGGCACTGCGGCTGGCCGAACATGGACTCCGCGACGAACGCCTGGCTGGCATCCTCACCCAACATGCCGCCGACACGCACGCCGATTCCGCCCATGCAGCGCGGCTGTACCGGGCGGCGGTCCAGGCGGGGGCCGAAGGGCTGAAGCCCCGTCTGGCAGACGCGCTCGTCGAAACCGGGGACTGTGCCGCGGCTGCGGCGTTGGCCGATGACCTGCTCGCCTCACCCGATGCCGCCGAACGCGCGGCGGCGGTGCGGATCGCGGCCAGCGTCGCGACGCAAAACGGGAACTCTGCGCAGGCAGCGGACCTGTTCGGTTGGCTCGGCCCGTACCCGGACGCCGTGGTGGCGGCTGCGGCCACGATCGTGCTGACCGGGACCGGTGACCTGACGACAGCTCGCGCCGCGCTGCAGCTCAAAGATGCGGGACCGCCGACCATGGCCGCGCGTGCCTCACGCAGTCTGGCGGAAGGTCTGCTGTTGACCTTGGAACAGCCGTACCCCACTGCGATGGCAAAGCTCAGTCAAGCCATCGCCGTCGAACACGCGATCGGCGGTGCCTTTCCGGACAGTCCGGCCGCGTTGGTCACCCTGGCCGCCATCCACGGCGGCGATCCGGTGCGCGCACACAGCGTGATCGGTCGTGCCGTCCGCGCCGGGGGCGATGTGCTGTTCCGACGTCGACACCTGCTGTTGTGCGGGTGGATCAAGATGCAGGAAGGACAACTGGCATCAGCCGGCGCCGACGTCGCCGCGGCCACCGTCGGGGGGGATCTGAACCGGCGAGATGCGTTGTGGGCCGGTGCCTTGCAAACCGCGATCGCTCGTCGCAGTGGCGATACCGGTGCGCTGCAGAAGAATTGGTATGTCGCCATGGAGGTGCTGGCCGAATACTCCCTCGACCTGTTCGCCCTACTCCCGCTGGGCGAATTGTGGGTCGCAGCCGCGCGGATGCGACACGTCGACCAACTGCAACACAGCCTGGATCAGGCTTTTATGCTGCTCAGTTCGCTCGGAAACCCTGCGCTGTGGTCGAACTCGCTGCACTGGGCCGGCGTACACGCGGCGATCCTGGCCAACTCGCCGGAATCCGTCGCACCACACGGGCAGGCATTGAGCACGGCGGCACCCTACAGCTCTCTCGCACAAGCACTTTCCGCGGCCGGCCGAACCTGGCTGCGCGTCCTGGCCGATCAGGTCGACGCCGACGAGGTCACCGCGGCCGCGCGGGCCCTTTCCCACGTGGGGTTGACCTCGGATGCGACCAGGCTGGCCGGCCAGGCGGCCCTGCAAACACCCGATGCCCGGATCTCGGGAGCGATGCTCCAACTCGCGCGGGACCTGAAGCTGGGAACCGGTTTCAGCGAGCCGCTTGCCGGCGCGGGCGAGCCGGCGCACACTGCCGAGCCCATGTCGGCGCCGCGTCAGCCCCCGTCGGGTTCCCCGTTGTCGGACCGCGAACGCGAAGTCGCCGAACTCCTGCTGTTGGGCATGCCCTACCGCGACATCGGCGCCCAGCTGTTCATCTCGGCGAAGACGGTCGAGCATCACGTTGCCCGCATCCGCCGCCGACTCGGCGCGGGGTCACGTTCCGAGATGCTCTCGATGCTGCGCGCGATGATGGTCCCGGAACCATGAGCCGCCGGTTGTTTGTCTGATCACACCGCAGCCCCTCCGGGCTGGTGATCTGCGCAAACTTAGGTTTGCCTTTCTCGCGGCGCATGCCACAAAGGTGTCAGTATGGGCTGGTTAAGCAGCAAAGGCGCCTCTAACGCGTTGCTGCCCTTCTGAGTGACGATGAATGAGGTGACCTTCCGTGGACCACCAGACCATCATCAGGCTCGTTGTGGGCCTGGGTATGACCGCGATCGTAGCCGCGCTGGCTCTGCGACGCGTCTGGTGGCTGTACAGGCTGGTGATGTCCGGACAGCCGACCACCGGACGAACCGACGACATCGGTACCCGCGTCTGGGCACAGATCTCCGAAGTGTTCGGACAACGCAAACTGCTCAAGTGGTCCATCCCCGGGTTGGCGCACTTCTTCACAATGTGGGGCTTCTTCATCCTGGCCACGGTCTACGTCGAGGCCTATGGCGCCCTTTTCGACTCCCATTTCCACATCCCGATCGTCGGCCGCTGGAACGCGCTGGGCTTCCTGCAGGACTTCATTGCGCTCAGCGTCCTGGCCGGCATCATCACGTTCTCGATCATCCGGTTGCGCTCCGAGCCAAAGGAATATGGGCGTTCGTCACGGTTCTACGGCTCACACACAGGCGGCGCCTGGCTGATCCTGTTCATGATCTTCCTGGTCATCTTGACCTTCGCGATCTTCCGTGGCGCGTCGGCGAGCATCGGCACCCTGCCTTACGGCGGCGGCGCATTCTTCTCGCACGCCATGGGCGCGGTCATGGATGGTTTTGGGCGAGATGCCAATGAGTGGATCGAGACGATCGCTCTGCTGGCTCACATAGCGGTTGCGCTCGTCTTCCTGGTGATCGTGCTGAACTCCAAGCACTTGCACATCTTCCTGGCGCCGATCAACGTCACGTTCAAGCGACTGCCCGACGGGCTGGGCCCGCTGCTGCCGATCGAAGCCGACGGCAAGCCGATCGACTTCGAAAACCCGCCCGACGACGCCGAATTCGGCCGCGGCAAGATCGAGGACTTCACCTGGAAGGGCATGCTCGACTTCGCCACCTGTACCGAGTGCGGGCGCTGTCAGTCGCAGTGCCCGGCGTGGAACACCGCCAAGCCGTTGTCGCCCAAGCTCGTCATCATGGACCTGCGCGACCACTGGATGGCCAAGGCGCCCTACATCCTTGGCGAGAAGCCGAGTCCGCTGGAGAGCACCCCGGAAGGGGGCATCGGCGAGGAGTTGCGCGGCGAAAAGCACGCCGAGGAGCATCACGTCCCCGAGTCCGGCTTCGGCCGCATCATGGGCTCCGGACCCGAGCAGGCGACGCGGCCGCTGGTCGGCACCCTGGAGCAGGGCGGTGTCATCGATCCGGATGTGTTGTGGTCCTGTGTAACCTGCGGTGCCTGCGTCGAGCAGTGCCCGGTCGATATCGAGCACATCGATCACATCGTGGACATGCGGCGCTATCAGGTGATGATGGAGTCGGAGTTCCCGTCCGAGCTGTCGGTGTTGTTCAAGAACCTGGAGAACAAGGGCAACCCGTGGGGGCAGAACGCCTCTGAGCGCACCAGTTGGATCGACGAGGTCGACTTCGACGTCCCGGTGTTCGGCGAGGACGTCGAAAGCTTCGCGGGCTACGAGTATCTGTTCTGGGTCGGCTGCGCCGGTGCCTACGACGACAAAGCCAAGAAGACCACAAAGGCTGTCGCCGAACTACTTTCGATCGCCGGAGTGAAGTTCATGGTGCTGGGCACCGGCGAGACGTGTAACGGCGATTCCGCGCGCCGCTCGGGCAACGAGTTCCTCTTCCAGCAGCTGGCCCAGCAGGCCATCGAAACCCTCGACGGGGTGTTCGAGGGTGTGGAGACCGTCGACCGCAAGGTCGTCGTCACCTGCCCGCACTGCTTCAACACCCTGGGCAAGGAATACCGGCAGTTGGGCAGCAACTACACCGTGCTGCACCACACCCAGTTGCTGAACCGGCTGGTACGCGACGACAAGCTGGTGCCGGTGAATGCGGTGTCCCAGGAAATCACCTACCACGACCCGTGCTACCTGGGCCGCCACAACAAGGTCTACGAAGCGCCGCGCGAGCTGATCGGCGCCGCGGGAGCCACCCTCACCGAGATGCCGCGGCACGCCGAGCGCAGCTTCTGCTGCGGCGCCGGCGGCGCGCGGATGTGGATGGAAGAGCACATCGGTAAGCGCATCAACCACGAGCGCGTCGACGAGGCGCTGGCCACCAATGCCAGCACCGTCGCCGTCGCATGCCCGTTCTGCCGGGTGATGGTGACCGACGGTGTCAACGACCGGCAGGAAGAAGCGGGCCGCAGCGGCGTCGAGGTGCTCGACGTGGCTCAGGTACTGCTCGGGTCGATCGACCGCGACAGCGTGAAACTGCCGGAGAAGGGCACCGCAGCCAAAGAAGCCGAAGAGCGGGCGGCGAAAGTGGAGAAGGCGGAGCCCAAAGCCGCTGCCCCCGCCGCTCCGGTCGAGGCCGAGCCCGAGGCTGAAGAACCGGCCGAGGCCCCCGCCGAGAAGCCGGCCGCGGCAGCGCCGGTCAAGGGGCTGGGCATGGCCGGTGGGGCGAAGAGGCCCGGCGCCAAGAAGACGGCAGCCCCGGCCGCCACTACAGCCGAAGCGCCGTCGAAAACCGAAACCCCGGCAGCACCGGCCAAGGGACTGGGCATGGCAGCTGGCGCCAAGCGGCCCGGCGCCAAGAAGACGGCCGCCACGCCGGCAGAGCCTGAAGCGACCAAGGCGTCCGAGCCCAAGGAAGGCGAACCCCCCAAACCCGCCGCACCGGTCAAGGGGTTGGGTCTGGCCGCGGGCGCCAAGCGTCCCGGCGAGAAGACAGCCAAGCGTCCTGGGCCGGCGAAGCCGCAAGCGCCGACCGAAGACGCGGCGGTCGGGGGTGGCGAGGCGCCCGCGGCTGAGGAGGCCAAGCCGCCGAAACCCGAGGCACCGGTGAAGGGCCTGGGTATCGCAGCCGGCGCCAAGCGGCCCGGCGCCAAGAAGAGCCCGGCCGCCAAACCCGCCACGCCCGCCGAGCCCGAACCCGAAGCCGAACCCGAACCCGAAGCAAAGTCCGAGCCGGCGCCGTCCAACGGCGAGCCGGCCGCCCCGGCGACTCCCGCCGCGCCGGTCAAGGGCCTCGGACTGGCCAAGGGCGCGCGTCCGCCAGGTAAGCGCTGATCACGGTTTGACACCGATCAGCAAATATCAGTGGACAGCGATGGCAGCATGGGTGACGTGACTACGCACCAATTCACCGCGCACACCTCCGGCCACCACCGGCAGCGCGCGTTCGCGCAGTCGTCCAAGTTGCAGGATGTCCTGTACGAGATCCGCGGTCCGGTGCACGCGCACGCCGCCCGGCTGGAAGCCGAGGGGCACCGCATCCTCAAGCTCAACATCGGCAATCCGGCGCCGTTCGGCTTCGAGGCTCCCGACGTGATCATGCGCGACATGATCCAGGCGCTGCCGTATGCGCAGGGTTATTCGGACTCCAAGGGCATTTTGCCGGCCCGTCGCGCGGTGGTCACCCGCTACGAACTGGTCCCCGGTTTCCCGAAATTCGACGTCGACGACGTCTACCTCGGCAACGGCGTCTCCGAGTTGATCACGATGACGCTGCAAGCGTTGCTGGACAACGGCGACCAGGTGTTGATCCCGGCTCCCGACTACCCGCTGTGGACGGCGTCGACGTCGCTGGCGGGCGGCACCCCGGTGCACTACCTGTGCGACGAGACCCAGGACTGGCAGCCGGATATCGCCGACATCGAGTCGAAGATCACCGAGCGCACCAAGGCGCTGGTGGTGATCAACCCGAACAACCCGACCGGGGCGGTCTACAGCAGCGAAATCCTCACGCAGATGGCCGCTTTGGCACGCAAACACGAGTTGCTGCTGCTCGCCGACGAAATCTACGACAAGATCCTCTATGACGACGCCAAGCACACCAGTCTCGCGACGCTGGCGCCGGACATGTTGTGCCTGACCTTCAACGGCCTGTCCAAGGCCTACCGGGTCGCCGGATACCGCGCCGGCTGGCTGGCGATCACCGGGCCCAAGGACCACGCCAGCAGCTTCATCGAGGGGATCAGCCTGCTGGCCAACATGCGCCTGTGCCCGAATGTCCCTGCGCAGCACGCGATTCAGGTTGCGCTGGGCGGCTATCAGAGCATCGACGATCTGGTGCTGCCCGGCGGCAGGCTGCTCGAGCAGCGCGACGTCGCGTGGAACAAGCTCAACGAGATCCCCGGGGTGTCCTGCACCAAGCCCGAGGGTGCGCTGTATGCGTTTCCGCGGCTCGACCCCGAGGTCTACGACATCGACGACGACGAGCAGCTCGTCCTCGACCTGTTGCTGCAGGAGAAGATCCTGGTCACCCAGGGCACCGGATTCAATTGGCCCGCACCGGATCACCTGCGAATCGTGACCCTGCCGTGGGCACGTGACCTCGCGTCGGCCATCGAGCGGTTGGGCAACTTCTTGACCAGCTACCGTCAGTAGTGGTTCAGCAGCGAACTAGCTGCGCTGCAACAACTCCAGCAGATAACCGCCGTATCCGGACTTGGTCAGTGCGCGGGCCCGTTGCTCCAGCTGCCCGTCGTCGATCCAGCCCCGTCGCCACGCAACCTCTTCGGGCACACTGACTTTCAGTCCCTGCCGCAGTTCCAGTGTTCGGACGAAGTCGGAGGCGTCCAGCAGCGAGTCGAATGTCCCGGTGTCCAGCCACGCCGTCCCGCGGGCCATCACCTCCACCGAAAGCTGACCACGGTTCAGATAGATCTGGTTCACTTCGGTGATTTCGTACTCGCCACGCGCCGACTTCTTCAGGCCCTTGGCGATCTCGATCACGTCGTTGTCATAGAAGTACAAGCCGGGCACCGCATAGTTCGACTTGGGCGTCTGTGGCTTCTCCTCCAACGACACCGCCATGCCACCACCATCGAATTCCACCACACCGTAAGCCGACGGGTTGGCGACCCAGTACGCGAAAACCGCTCCGCCTGAGACGTTTTGGAAACGACTGAGGCGGGTTCCCAAGCCCGGACCGTAGAAGATGTTGTCTCCCAACACCAATGCCACCGAGTCATTACCGATGTGGTCGGCTCCCAGGACAAAAGCCTGCGCCAGTCCGTCCGGGCTGTCCTGCGTCACCCAGCTGAGGTTGATGCCGAATTGCGAACCGTCCCCGAGCAGTCGACGGAAACCGGCCGCGTCATGCGGAGTGGTGATCACCAGTATGTCGCGGATGCCGGCCATCATCAGTGTGGACAGCGGGTAGTAGATCATCGGCTTGTCGTAGACCGGCAACAGCTGCTTGCTGATTCCGATGGTGATCGGGTGCAGGCGGGTGCCCGAACCGCCGGCCAGGATGATTCCACGCATGCTCAGTCGACCCGATCGGTTTCGGTGAGTTCGGTCGCCGCCAGCGCCGACCGCAGATCTTCGTGTCGGAACACCGATGTCACGTGGTCGCGAACCACCCGGAACGCCGACGCATTCGTGGTGATGGCTGCACCGTCCTTGCGACCGTTGATCGTCTGCTCGACCACCACCACACCGTCGCGCACATACATCCGGCCCAGCTCCGCCGTCGTGGCGAGGGAGCCGGCCCATTCGCGTAGCGCTTGATGACCCTGCGCGCCGCCGTGGGCGTCACCGAAATCGATGTCGTCACTGGACAAGCTGACCAACGTCTCGATGTCAGCGGCGTTGAGGGCGTCGTGCCACGCCAGAACGGTTGCGATCTCCGAAGTGGTCATGGCCTGCAAGTCTAGAGAGGGGTGCGATCAAGCCATCGTTGCCATACGGCGTCGTCGCCGAAGAGGTTGATTCCGGTGTCGGCCAGCGCGACTCGCCGGGTCATCGCGAGCAGCAAATCGGTGGCGCCGCCGCGCAACGCCACCGTGCCCTTGCCGTGCTCGTGCGACCACGCGATCTGACCTTCGCGCAGCCGGACCGTCCATTCGCCGGCCTCACCCAATCCGGGGTCGGTGGCGTGCAGGTGCACGGTGTCGCCGTCCTCGAGTGGCATTGGCGCACCGTCGCTTCCGGCCCGAATCACGATGCGCTCGAGGAATTCGTCGATGCCGTCGGCGGCCACGGCAGCGTCCAGCATGAAGGTGCTGCCGATCGCGATCGCGGCATCGGCGCGATGCACAACGTTCTCGTGCAGCCGGCGGCGGATCCACCAACGTGCGGCCCGCGGCCCGAGGAAGGTCCACACCTGCGTCTCCGCGCCCGTCTGATCGACGGCATCGACCAGGAGTCGGGCGCCGCCGTTCAACCAGGAGATCGCGTCATCGAGGCCCGGCGGCGGCTTGCCGCCCTCGACGCTGCGGAAATCCAGAAAGCTGTCCATCCGGTCACGCACGATCTGCGCGGCCCAGCGGTCACCACGACCGACATGGCGAAAAAGTTGGTCGATGCTCCAGCCGGGGCAAGTCGGCACCGGCGTGGACTGATTGGCGCCGCGGATCAGCTCCCCGAACGCACGGGTCTCCCCGAGGTAGGCCGAGGCGTAATCCACTCGGACGACGCTACTCGTCGCTGGTTTATCCCCACATGGCGATTCATCCACATCCGGTCTCGACCTGCCGCCACTTGTCGGTGGAGATCGCTATATTCGAAAGTATGTTCGATGACTTGAAGGGCGCTGACGACGCCACGTTGGTGTCGATCATGGACGCCGCCACGCGTGACGAAGCCGTCGAGGCGGCACGGCGGTTCGCGGCCATTGCCGAGCTCGTGGAGCGTCACGCCCCTGGACCCACCGCCACCGGGCGCTGGTCCTGCGACCATTGGGACGCGATCGCCGCCCAGATCGGCGCCGCGCTGAATATCAGCCACAATCTGGCCTCCAGCCAGATGTATCAGGCCATGGAACTGCACCAGCGGCTTCCGGCGGTCGCCGCGTTGTTCGGTCAAGGCCGGTTGAGTCTGCGGCTCGTCAGCACGATCCTCTGGCACACTAGCCTGATCAAAGACCCCACCGTGCTGGGCGTGGTGGACGCAATCCTGGCAAATGACGCGTTGCATTACGGGCCGCTCTCGTCGTCGAAGACCGCACGGGCGATCGACGCCATCATTGACCGCTACGACCCCGTCGCGGTACGGCGTTACCGCGACAGCGCCCGCGGCCGGGACGTGGTGATCAGACCCGGTGACGACGGCACCGCCGACCTGTGGGGATCGTTGCTGGCCACCGATGCCGCGGTGCTGGACCGCCGCCTCGACGACATGGCACGGCAGGTGTGTGCCGATGATCCGCGCACGCTGGGCCAGCGCCGGGCCGACGCGCTCGGCACACTGGCCGCCGGTGGTGACCGGCTGGCGTGCTGCTGTGAGGACGCCGACTGCCCTGCCAAAGTGTCCGACGCCCGCGCGGAGGCAGTGGTCATCCACGTCGTCGCCGACGCCGCCTCCCTCGACGCCGAACCCGACCCTCAAATCCACGGTGAGATACCGCTGACGCCGATCGACCCGGACAACCCGCTTCGCGCGGTGCCCAAGCCCGATCCCGAACCACCCACGCTGTGGCGGCCGTCCGGGCAGATCATCGCTGGACAAACCGTGCCTGCCTCACTGTTGGCGGAGCTGATCGCGGCCGGCGCCAAGGCCTTGCCCCTGACCCATCCCACCGAAGCCGCGCCCGGCTACCGCATTCCCGCTGCGATGGCCCGCTTCGTGCGCTGCCGTGACATGACCTGCCGTTTTCCCGGCTGCGACCGGCCTGCCGTCGGCTGCGACCTCGACCATGGCATCGCCTACCCGTTCGGGTCCACCCACCCGTCCGTGCTGCGCTGTCTGTGCCGAAAACATCACCTGCTCAAGACCTTTTGGATCGGGCCACCCGGGTGGCGGGACCGGCAACTACCAGACGGCACCATCATCTGGACCGCTCCGACCGGGCATACCTATGCGACCCGCCCCGGGAGCCGGCTGCTGTTTCCCACCCTGAGCCGGCCCACCGGATCAGCTCCGGTCGTCGCCGCGCCGCAAGCAGACTGCGACATCCGTAGCGTGATGATGCCGATCCGGCGACGCACCCGTGCCCAGGACCGCGAATACCGGATCGACGCCGAACGCGCCCTCAACGAAATCGACCTGAAGGCGGAGCGCACCGCCTGAAAACACGCCCCGCCGAGGCCGTAACGTCTCAACCATGCGCACCCACGGCTGGGGCGGTGCCAAGCCCGCGACCGACGAAGAGGCGATCGAACGCATCCTCGACGCGGCCAGCCAGGCTATCGACCAGCGTGGCGGGGACATGCGCATTGCCGACGTGGCACGAACGCTGGGCGTCTCCCGCCAGACCGTCTACAACTACTTCCCCGGCACCAACACACTCGTGGAGGCCGCCGCCACCCGCTCCGGCATGAGATTCCTGGAGCGGCTGGCCGAACACCTGGCCGGCATGACCGACCCCGTCGATGCGCTGGTGGAAAGCCTGGCTTTCACCCTGGAATGGCTACCGAACGATCGGCACGTGCAATTGATGCTGGTGCACAACTTCACCAAGGCGTCGACCGGTGTCACCTCGGAGATGGGCATCAAGTTCGGCCACGGCATCCTGGCGGGCCTGGACGTCGACTGGGCGGACGTCGGGGTCCAGGACGACGATCTCGACGATCTCGCCGAATACATGCTGCGGATATTGCAGTCATTCATGATCGACCCGGGCCGTCCCCCGCGAACCGGCGAAGTATTGAGGACCTATCTGCGCCGCTGGGTCGCGCCCACGCTCACCTCCGAACTCGCCAAAGCCCGGCAGCCGGAAACAACGCCGCAGTAGCCGCAGCGCCATGCTTGGACGGTATCGGTAAGCTGTCCACTCGAGTGAGGTGAGCACATTGACTTTCGACACAGTGGTCGCAAACGGCAGATGGTTCGACGGCACCGGAGCGCCGTCGGCCACCCGCGACATCGGCATCCGGGACGGCCGGGTGGTCGCCGTGTCGGCGGCACCGCTGGACACCGACGGTTGCCCCGATGTGGTTGACGCGCAAGGCAAGTGGGTGATCCCCGGCATCATCGACATCCACACCCATTACGACGCCGAAGTGCTGGCCGCACCGGCGTTGTCCGAGTCGGTGCGCCACGGCGTCACCACGATCGTCATGGGCTCGTGCTCGCTGTCGACCATCCATGTCGACGCCGGCGAAGCCGCCGACCTGTTCGGCCGGGTCGAGGCGATCCCGCACGAGCACGTGGTCCGCATCGTCGGCGAGCACCAGTCGTGGACGAACGCGAGTGAGTACATCGACGCGCTGGAGTCGCTGCCCCTGGGCCCCAACGTGACGGCCTTCATCGGGCACTCCGACATGCGGACAGCGGTGATGGGCCTGGACCGGTCGACCCGCGACGACGTGCGGCCCACCGCCGCCGAGCAAGACAAGATGGAACGGATGCTGACCGAGGCGCTGGACGCCGGGTTCCTCGGGATGTCTTCGCAGCAACTGCTTTTCGACAAGATCGACGGTGACACCTGCCGGTCGCGCACGCTGCCCTCGACGTACGCCAAGAGCCGCGAACTGCGGCGTCTGAAGAACCTGCTGCGCCGCACCGGCCGGGCCCTGCAATCGGGTCCCGACATCAGCCACCCGCAGAACATCGTGTCGCAGGCGCTGCAGTCCCTCGGCATCCGCCGGCCGCACCTCAAGACCAGCCTGTTGGCCGCCGCAGACATGAAGTCGGCGCCGGGCAGCGTGTGGCTGACCAGCTTCCTCGCAGCCGTCGTGAACCGGTTCGGCGGCGACTTCCGCTTCCAGCACCTGCCGGTGCCGTTCGAGGTGTACGCCGACGGGATCGACCTGGTGGTGTTCGAGGAATTCGGCGCCGGTGCCGCCGCTCTGCACCTCAAGGACGAAGTCGAACGCAACGCTTTGATGCGCGACGAGGAGTACCGCCGCCAATTCCGCAAGGACTACGACACCAAGTTCGGTCCGCGCGCGTGGCACCGGGACTTCTTCGACGCCGAGATCGTCGCCTGCCCCGACGAGTCGGTGGTCGGCAAGTCGTTCGGCCAGGTCGGCCTCGACCGCGGTGGGTTGCATCCGGTCGACGCGTTCCTGGATCTGGTACTCGAGCACGGCACCGCCGTCCGTTGGCGCACAACGATTTCCAATCACCGGCCCACGATGCTGCGACGGCTGGCGCGGATGGAAGGCTTGCAAATCGGCTTCTCGGACGCCGGAGCGCATCTGCGCAACATGGCGTTCTACAACTCCGGTCTGCGTCTGCTGCGCCACGTCAGGGATGCCGAAAAGGCCGGGCGGCCGTTCCTGTCGCCCGAGCAGGCCGTGCACCGGTTGACCGGCGAACTGGCCGACTGGTACGGACTGGATGCCGGCCACCTGCGGGTGGGCGACTGGGCCGATCTGGTGATCTTGGACCCCAAGCGCCTGGACGAGTCGCTGGATTCCTATCACGAGGCCAATGTCGAAGCCTACGGCGGACTTTCGCGCATGGTGAATCGCAACGACGAGACGGTTCAGGCCGTGTTCGTCTCCGGCCGGGCACTGTTCCGCGACGGGCAGCCGACGGAGATCCTGGGCCGCGAGCGCACCGGCGGCTTCCTGCGAGCCGACGGCACGCCGCGCAATGTGCCGCGGGCCGTGCCGGCGTGACAGGCTAGCTCGCGGCCCTGCCGTAGTAGTGCGCCATGTCTTCGCCGGCCGCGTGGCTGGCCATCCAGGTGTGGAACCAGTCCGGCACCTTTTCGTCGGCGGGATGATGCGCCGGCCACTGCGAACGCACAAGTCCGGCAACGAGTTTCAATAGCCGCCAGCCCGAGATGTCGCGGAAGGTGGTGTGGTATCCCGGCTTGAAGTACCTGCCGACGACGGGCAGGTGCTGCCGAAGTTCGATGCTCCACACCGCGACGGTGGCCACTTCGGGCGGGACTCCGATGTCTTCGGCCGGAACCGCCGCGGCGATACCGTCGGCGATCAGCGTCGCGATCTTGCTGACGTGGGCCATAGAGGTACGCAGTGAGCGCAGCCGATACCATCGGCTGCCCACCACACCGTCGAAGATCAGGTCGGCGCAACTCCGGTGTTCGATCTCCTCGATGTAGTGCCACAGAAACAGCGAAGCCACCCGAGAGTCCCCGTCGTACAACACATCTCGCTTCTCGATCATGAAGGTGAACAGCGGCGGGAAGGTGGCCTCCAGGCTGGCGATGTACGCCAGATGGAACTTCAGCGGTTGGGCCGCATACAAAGCCTCATAGGACGTGATGACGTCGTCGAGGGTGTCTGCGAGCGCGGGGTACTGCGCGATGAGCGAGTTAACGTGCTTACGGTGCGCGGCCGAATGCTGGGCCTCTTGGGCGAGAAAGACTTCGGCCTCGGCCCGCAGGTCCGCGTCGTCGATGACCTTGAGCGCGTCTTTGACGACCAGCACGATGTAGCGCTCGAACCCGACCGCGAAAAACGAGATCAGGTTGGACATCAACGCGGCAGCGGGATTGGCGGTGTTCCATCGAAACGGCACCGATTCGTCGATGTCGAAACGCATCTTCCGGAACGCCACCGCCGTCACGGACTCATCGTACGAGCTGACTGGACAGCCAGTCAATAATGTCCAGTCTACCGGCCGGGTCGCCGTGCTCCCAGCCGGAACACCTGCCAGCCGGCACCCTCCCAGCGAGCGACATCGAGGCAGTTGCGGCCGTCGACAACCACTCGGGCGCGCACCCGGTCGGCAAGTCTTTCCGGGTCGAGGTCGACGAATTCCCGCCACTCGGTCAGCACCAGCACGGCATCCGCTCGTTCACACGCTTCCTCGACCGACACCGCGTAATTCAGCGTCGGAAACAACCGATTTGCGTTGTCCAGGGCTTTCGGGTCATAGACGTTGACCCCGGCGCCGTTGAGTTGCAGCTGCCCGGCGACGTTGAGCGCCGGCGAGTCGCGCACGTCGTCGGATTCGGGCTTGAACGCCGCGCCGAGCACCCCGATGTTGGCGCCCAACAGCGATCCTCCGCACGCCGCGCTGGTCAGTTCGACCATGCGAGTGCGCCGGCGCATGTTGATGCTGTCCACCTCGCGCAGGAAGGTCAGGGCCTGGTCGGCACCCAGCTCACCGGCACGGGCCATGAACGCGCGGATGTCCTTCGGCAGGCAGCCGCCTCCGAAACCCAAGCCCGCGTTGAGGCATTGGCGTCCGATGCGCGGGTCGTGGCCGAGCGCGTCGGCGAGCACGCTGACGTCCGCGCCAGCGGCCTCGCACACCTCGGAAATGGCGTTGATGAACGAGATCTTGGTCGCCAGAAACGCATTCGCGGACACCTTGACCAATTCGGCGGTCTGCAAGTCGGTCACCATGAACGGCACCCCAGCGTCCAGCAGCGGACCGTACAGTTGCCGTACCGCCGGCTCTGCGTGTTTTGAATCGTCTTGCACGCCAAGCACAATGCGGTCCGGGTTGAGAGTGTCGTGCACCGCGTAACCCTCGCGCAGGAACTCCGGATTCCAGGCGATCTCCACGTCAACGCCCTCGGGTGCCAGCGCGGCCGCCCGCCGGCCCAGTTCGGCGGCGGTACCCACCGGCACGGTCGACTTTCCGACCAGCACCGACGCCCGGGTCAGCCGGGGCACCAGCGCGTCGACGACGGCGTGCACATGCCGTAGGTCGGCGCCGTACTCCCCCTTCTTCTGCGGCGTGCCGACGCCCAGGAAGTGCACGTCGGCGAACTCGGCGGCCATGTCGTAATCGGTGGTGAAGCGCAGCCGGCCCGCAGTGAGGTTGGCCTGCAACATCTTTCGCAGGCCAGGCTCGTAGAACGGGATATCACCCCCGGCCAGCTTGGCGACCTTGCCCGGGTCGATATCGACCCCGACGACGTCATGGCCCAACTCCGCCATTCCGACCGCGTGGGTGGCACCTAGGTAACCGGTTCCGAAAACCGTGCATCGCATACCACTGTGTGTAGGTGGCTGCGATGAGCGAACGCCATCGCGACCCTGAACGGTAAGTGACGGCTACCCGGCGAGATCAGATGCCGGGGACGAAGGGGATGTTGAATCCGCCGCGGCCGCCGCCGCCGCCACCTCGGCCACCGCCGCGGCCCCCACCGCCGCCACCGGGGCCTTTGCCGCCCGGACCCTTGCCGATGCTCGGCGGCTTGCCGCCACCGCCGCGGCCGGGTGATTGCGGAGTGAGGATCGGCGGGATCACCGGCACCGGCACGATCACCGGAACCGGTGCGGCAGGAGCCGGAGCTGGCGCGGCCGGTGCGGGCGCCTCGACCTTGGGCGCCGGTGCCTGCGGTGCCTGCGGAACCTGCACCGGGACCTGGGGGGCAGGGGCCGGTACCTGCTCGGGAACCTGCTGCGTCGGAGCCTGCTCAGGAACCGGAACCTGCTGCGGCGCCGGAGTGGGTGCCGGAGCCTGGGGAGTCGGCGCGGGCGCCTGGGGAGTCGGCGCGGGCGCCTCGGGCGCCGGCGTGTTCGGCGCGACGGCGGCCTGGCCGGTCTGCGGCCGCGCATCCGAGGTGGTGCGAATGCTGATGCCCAGCGCGACGACCAGCGATGCCACCCCGATGACGAAGATCGACGCCAGGATGCTGCCGATCAGCGCAAAAGGCTTGCGATCGTCCTGCTCGTCCTCGACGGCGCTGTAGGCCAAGCCGCTCTCGACGTTCTCGAAGTGCACCGGGTCGACTGCGAACGGTGGCTGGACGCCGGTGCCGGGGTCTTGCGCGTAGGCCTGCGCGGCGGTCGACGACGACAGCAGCGGCGTGTTCGCCGACGCCAGGGCCGCTCCCCGGGCGAGTGCGGTTTCTGGTTCCTCGGGCGCGGTCACCGGCAGCGTGGTCGCCGCCTCGAGCGCCGGTTTGATCAGCGGGATGTCGACGCCGGAGCCGACGACGAACACCGCATCCGGGTGGGTGGCGAGCGACTCGGCGCCCGACACCAACTCGGTCAATTGGGCCACCGCGGCGTCGTCGTCGTCGGGTAGCGGTTGGGTATGAATGTCGGCGATCGACCCGTCGGCGGTGTGCACCACGGCCAGAGTCGCGGTGTCGGGCTCGACGAAGAGCAGCGCAGTTTGCGCGTAGTTGGTCTCGTTACCGACCGATTGCGCCAGCGCTGCGGCGGCCAGGAAGGCCGAGACCAGCATGACGTTCTCGATCTTGCGGTTGGCAAGCGCGTCACGCAGCGCGGCGGCCTGCTCGGGGTCCCGCCAGGTCACACCGGTCGACGCCAGCTGGTAACCACCCTCGGCCGCGCCTTCTCGAGTCCCCAGAATCGCCGAGACGACCTGCTCGGCGGCGTTGAACATCGTCGCATCGGGGTCGGCCGCGACCTCGAACTTCTCTTCCTCGACGAGGGCACCGTCGCCGTTTTCACCCTCGACCAGCACCATTCGGACTGCCGCTGGTGCCATCGACACACCAAGGACGGTGTCCACAACTCCCCCAATCGAATGCTCGGATATCCCCCAACCCGTTATCAATAACGTACCCAGACCACCGGATGCTTTCCATCTGAGTTTGATTTGTAACGCAGATCACCGGACCTCAGCCCGGTGGACGGAGCTACCTGTGCCCGCGGCCCCCGCCGCCGCCTCCGAAGGGACCGTGACCGCCGCCGCCTCCGAAGGGTCCATGCCCGCCACCGCCTGGACCGTGCGCGCCGGGGCCGCCGCCACCTGGGCGGCCACCGCCGCCGAAGGGACCACGCCCACCAGGACCATCCCCGCCGAACGGTCCGCGGCCGGGATTACCTCCGATGGGCCCTCGACCCGGTTTCGGCGAAGGACCCGACCGCGGGGGCTGGACGACCGGCACCCGGGGAGCCGGGTTCTCCACCCGCGGCGGGGCGGCCGGGATTGGCACGCGCGGTGCCGGCGCCTGGCGCGGTACCCGGGCTTGCGGTGGGCGCAGAACCGTCCCTGGGCTGGGGATCTGGATGGGCGGAATGATGATCGGGACCACCGGAGCGACCACTTCCGGCTCCGGCAACCGCGGCGCCGGAGCAGCCGGAGCCGGCATCTCGGGAAGGTCGGGTACCACCCGTGCCGGAACGATTGGAGCGACCGGAGCCGGCGCCGCGGCCGGGACCTGGGTCGGTAGTTGCGGCGGCAGCGCTCTGGGCACCGACGGCGGAGCCGGCACGTCGATCTTGGGCTGCGGCGCTGCCACCGGGGTGGGCGGAGGCGCCTCGACCGTCGGCGCAACGAAATGGTTCTGCCGGGGCGTCGGGGCCAGCGCGACCGTCGGGCGGACGTTGATAGCCAACGCCACCTCCAGCGCTACCACCGCAGCGGCCGCGATGACCGCCACGCCGCTGCCGATCAACATCGCGGACCTGCGCCGTCGGCCGTCGACGGCTTCGTCTGCAACGGCGCTGTAGGCGAGCTCGCCGGGACCACCCGGGTCCTGCGCATAGGCCAACGCGGCCGTACTCGACGCGAACAACGGGGAGTTGGCCGACGCGAGCGCCGCGCCTCGAGCCAGTGCCATCTCGTGTTCTTCGGACACACTCACGGTCAGCGGGGTGGCCGCGTCCAGCAGCGGCTTGATCATCGCGACGTCGACACCGGAGCCGACCACATAGATGCCGTCGGGTCGGGCCGCCATCGATCCGACATCGGCCAGCATCTCGGCCAGCTGGCCGACCGCAGCGCCGTCGTCGGCGGCCAGTTGCCGGCGCCGGACGTCGCACAGGGAACCGTCAGCGGTCTTCACCACGGCCAACGTGGCGCTGTCGGGTTCGACGAACAGCACGCCGGTCCGCGCGTAGCCGACGGAATCACCGACCGCCTGTCCCATCGCGACCGCCGCCAGAAACGCGGAGACCAGCATGACGTTCTCGATCCTGCGGGCGGCGAGCGCGTCACGCAGCGCCGCCGCCTGCAACTGATCGGTCCAGCTCACCCCGATGGAGGACAGCCGCAGGCCGGCCTCGACCGCGCCTTCGCGCGTGCCCAGGATGGCCTGGATCACTTGTTCGGACGAGCGCATCGTGGCCGGGTCGTCCCCGAGCCGGAACCGGTCCTCGTCGACGATGACGCCGTTGGCGTCGGCACCCTCAATCAGCGCGATCTGGGCCGCCGTCGGCGCCATCGAAACTCCGAGTACGACGTCCAAAGCCCCTCCCACGGTCTTCGCTTCAACCAAAAGGGTAGTCGCGCTAACCAAGTTGGGACCGCTGTTGCAGCTATGTAGTCCGTATGAAGTTCTGATAGGAACGCGACGGGGTGGGCCCGCGCTGACCCTGGTATTTCGACCCGACGCCGGCGCTGCCGTAGGGCCGCTCCGACGGACTGGTCAGCCGCAGGATGCACAGCTGACCGATCTTCATCCCCGGCCACAGCGTGATCGGCAGGTTGGCGACGTTGGACAGTTCCAGCGTGATGTGCCCGCTGAATCCCGGGTCGATGAAACCCGCCGTGGAGTGCGTCAACAGCCCCAGCCGGCCCAACGAGGACTTGCCCTCCAACCGTCCGGCGAGATCGTCGGCCAGGGTGACCAGCTCCAGCGTCGAGCCGAGTACGAACTCGCCGGGGTGCAGCACGAACGGTTCACCGTCCGCGGGCTGCACCAGCGTGGTCAGCTCGTCCTGCTGCTTGGCGGGGTCGATGTGGGTGTAGCGGGTGTTGTTGAAGACGCGGAACAGCGTGTCGAGCCGCACGTCGATGCTGGACGGCTGGACCAGGGCGTCGTCGAAGGGCTCGATTTGCAACCGGCCGGCGGAAATTTCGGCCTTGAGGTCACGGTCGGAGAGCAGCACGCGTGTGAGCGTATCTGCTGCCGGTCAGCGGACGTAGATCTCGTCTCCGCTGGGGTATCCGCCGCCGAGGGTGGTGACGTGGACGTGGTCGTAGTGCCCGTACCCGCCTGCTTGGGCGCCGCCCCCGGGCGTGTAGTAGGTGCCTCGCCAGATGGCGTCCTGGATGCTGAACTTGTCGGCGTTCTGCAAGACGTACGTGACGATCGCGTTGCCCAGTTCGATGCCCTCGTCGGAGCTCGGGTTGGGGATCATCACGTCTACGGCCAAGCCCTCCGGATGCCACCGCAGAGCGTCGGGGCGGACGCCGCCCATCTGGTGGATCTCGGGGAACAGGGCGCTGATGGCACGCGCCACCAAGATGGTCTTGACCTGCAGGCCTTGTTCCGGCGCGACGCCCGCGGCCAAGATGGTCGACCCTGCGGCGGGGCGAGACCGGTCGGCCCGCGACCGCTCGGCGGGAGCCATTTCCTCGATGCTGAAGCGCAGGCGCGACGTGTCCAGCGCGGCGCCGGCATCCGAGGCCGCAATCTGCAGGCAGCATTCGGACGACGGGTCCGGGACGGTCGGCTTTGCAACGATGCGCGTGGTCGCGGGATTGACATCTCCACCGAGCGCTCCGCCCACCGCGAAGAGGACGGCGACCGGACCGATGGCTGCAGCCAGCATCGCTGGCGCTTTCGACCGCTTCCTGGCTAATGCGTGCCTGCCCACGGAAGGTCACGATACGAGATTACGAATGATAACGAAAGGGTAAACGTCCCATTCTGGGGATTTGCACGGAGCGATTGTCTATTAGCCCGGCAAATTACTTGCGGGTGATTCTGCGCTCGTCAGGCCGGTTGGCCCAGGAGCCAGTTAGACAGTTCCTCGAGCATCTGACGCGCATACCCGCGCCAGAACCAGCCGAAGGTTGGCATCATCGACGCCGCCGGTCGTGAGCGCGGAAACATGTTGTAGCGCCACGTGTTCGGGTGCCGGTCCCGGCCGGGGTGAAGAAGAATTCCCCGTCGATCTTGGTGAGGAGAGCCCTCAGCGGACCCTTGAAGTCGGTGATGCTGTATCACCACGAGTGCGGCTCGTCCACGCCGACGACGGTCTCTCGGGTGCTGCCTCCGCCGGCCAGCTCCAGCACCCGGGTCTGCCCCACAGATCCGTTCCAGTTATCTGCGTCACGTCCGATCACGGGGGTCGGTCCGTGCCGGGCCGGAACATGGTGGGGTACGTCCATCTCGAGGATGCCGCGGAACGCCTGCTCAGGCGTTACCGGGATGGTCCGGGATTGTTGCGGGCTCCGGCATCGCACGATGCTAGCCTTTCTGGGCGACTGCGCCGATGTAGTTCAATGGCAGAACATCAGCTTCCCAAGCTGAATACGCGGGTTCGATTCCCGTCATCGGCTCCACCCTGACCAGCATCAACAGTGTGCGAGTTATTCGATTAGCCCTGCTGAGTGTCACGAGATGTCACAACTCGATCGAAAGTGTCACCAGCGGACTTCAGCGCCTCGGGCTGCGAGTGCGTATAGCGCTTCATCGTGAAACTGGCATCCGTGTGACCGAGCCACGCGGCAATGACAGCTGGAGCGACGCCATCGAGTGCCGATTGGGTGGCGGCCGTGTGCCGCGCGCCGTGCAGTTTCAAGTGTCGCGGCCCGGCCTTCTTCACGGCAGCCAGTAACCTGTACACGATCGGGGCCGCCGCCGTCGCGGCGAGACCTAGGACGATGACCGCACCCGAACCGTGGCGCGGCCCACCACCAGAAGCAGCGCCCCGCCAGCGGCGATCACAACACCCGCTCCAGCTCGCCCGCGACCAACACCACACCGACACCGAACTGGGTTTCGGCGCGGGGCTGGTCGCGACCCACCTCAACGGCCGGCCACCCTCCCAAGGCGGCATCTACATGCCGAAGGCCCCGCGTGTCGACCCACCGCGCAGCGGATTGGTCGGCCCCGGCAGCACCGCCGTCCACCCGGCGAGGCGCGCGCCTACTCCGGCCAGCAGGTCGCCCTGTAGAACCGGGCACCGGAGACGCCCCTAGTCGGCCCGGTCGCGGGCGGGACTTACTTTGGTTTGCTAATCGGCTGCCGATCCGGAGGCCATTGCGCCTCGCCCACCCCCGTCTGCCATTGCGGACTCAGCCAACACGGCGAACCCGAAGTAGAGGTGACTGAGATTCGTTATGGCGCTCAGCACCGAGTGCTTGTAATAGCAGGCGTTCTGTTCAGCTTCCAGCAGCGTCGACAGGTTCGCTTCTTCGTCTTCCGAGAAGTGGATCGTGTCGCCATAGTTGAAGGTCAAGATCAGCTTCTGCGGGTTGATGTTCGCATAGCTGAACGGCGGCACCTCACGATCCGGCGGAACCGGTGGGGCGGCCATCTCACACACGATGGTGTTCAGCATTCTGTTCATCAATGCGCCACGCGCTTTTGCCCACTGCGCTACAACCCTTCTCGCACTCTCCTTCTCGCTCGCGGACAGCAACTTAACGGCCTTCATGATCCTGCCCCGCGTGCGAGTGAAAGACGCGAATTCGTCGTCGCTGTGCAATTGACGGAAGGCGAGCGAGGTCCCGGCGAAAGCTTCGGGCGACGGGAACACCAACGTGATTTCGGGGGCTCCGCCGCTCTTGAAGCTGTAGCGCATACCACTTTCCTCGTTCAGCGCGGAATATCCCGCAAGCTGACGACACATCCGCGCATAGCGCTTGAGGACCCGGCGGTCGTCGTCCGTCAACCCCGGCAGCACCGGGAACGCCCCGGGATCTGGCAGGTTGAACGCGTACGTAAGTAGCTCCCAATGGTGCCGAAAGCCGTGGTTCACGCCCACCGCATGCTCGATTAGGGGCGGCTCAAATTTCAACTGAACCGGTTGGACGGAGTTCTCATAGGGCACCATCGACAAGTTGCGGTCCCCCGTCAGCGGGTTAACCGTGTTACCCACGATCTTGGAGAGCAGCTGCATGTCACCCCACTCAAACGAGAGAATCTCGGCCTGGTCGTAGTCGGGGATCATCATTACAGCAGGGTTCCTTCGGCACGGCGCGGCTCGCTCATGCGTTCGAGCGACTGAGGTCACTGTACGACCGCCATCCGACACGAGTCGGCGTGTCCCGCCCTGACCAGCATCAACAGTGTTCGAATTGTTCGATTACCCCTGCTGAGTGTCACGAGATGTCACAACTCGATCGAAAGTGTCACCAGCGGACTTGAGCGCCTCAGGCTGCGAGTGCGTATAGAGCTTCATCGTGAAACTGGCATCCGTGTGACCGAGCCACGCGGCAATGACAGCTGGAGCGACGCCATCGAGTGCCAACTGGGTGGCGGCCGTGTGCCGCGCGCCGTGCAGTTTCAAGTGTCGCAGCCCGGCCTTCTTCACGGCAGCCACCCAGTACCGGTACACGACCGGGGGCGCATACGGCAGTCCAGCCTCGTTGGACACGACGTAGTCAAACGGGCCAGCGTCGACCCCGAGGCGCAGCCTCTCCTTTGCTTGCCGACGACGTGCAGCGCGCAGCACTCCGACCAGGCGATCGGGCAATGGCAACTCACGACGAGATGCCTTCGACTTTGGATCGTTCTCACTGACGCTGCCACCAGCCGACACGCGATTGTTCACGATGCGTAGGGTTTTGTACTTGAGGTCGACATCGCACCAGCGCAGCCCCGCGATCTCACCCCGACGCAGCCCAACCAGGGCCAACTCGTATGCATGGGCCAGGCGGTCACCGGCGAAGCTGGCGCGCAACATGTCGACTTCAGCGACACTGTAGGTATCCACGTCTTTGTGGGCCGACGGCAGCGGCTTGACGAGCTCAGCCGGGTTGCGAGCCAGAAGCCCTTGGAACACCGCATCTGCGAATACCCCGGTGATCGCCTGGAGGCTTTTGTTAACACTCGCTGATGACCACGGTCTGCGCTTCCGGCCCTTTGCAGTCATGGTGCCGCCCTCGGCGAGATCGCGAACCAGCGTATCGATATCTGTCTTGGTGATTCGCTGGGCCAGAACATCGGCGAAGCGCTCCACCAGCGGCTGTAGGTCGTAGGCCTTCTTGTCGCGCGCAGTGGGACGCAGGTCGTGTCGACCCGCCAGGTAGTTCTTGACCATCTCGCCGACTGTGAGTGTGCGCCTCGGCACGAACACTTTCTTCTCAGCCGCGTCGCTGATTTCGCTCAGTGCACGACGTGCGTCCTTCTCGGTGCGGTAACGCCGCCGAACCTGTCGACGTCGGCCAGTCTGAGGGTCCTCGCCCACGTCGACTGTCAGTTGATACCGAACCGCGTCTTTGCCGGTACGCCGGTCGCGAACGGTCAGCTTCTTGATCTGCGGCGGCAGTTGTTGTCGGGACATTTCACGCCGCCGTGTCACCGGTTGACTCGGCATCGAGTTTCGCAATGTATTCCGCAACAGCAGTTTCCGTGACGAACCGACGTCGGCCGATCTTCACTGACCTCAACTCACCGGACCCGATCAACTCGTAATACTTGCTGTGACCGATCGGAATCATCTGCCGCACTTGTGATTCCGTTAGTAGTTGTAGCATCTCAACGTCCACGACTTCCCGGCCCCGGTGATGCGCCTGCTCCGATTCGCTGTCCTTCGGGTGGTCCGATGGCGGCGATTGCGTTGGTGTATTGGGCTTTCCAAGTGAGTCTTTGGGAGATGGCTCGCATGATGAGTTCGCTGCGGGGTGGGGTGCGTTGGCCGGATTCGAGGCGGTAGATAAGAACATTGTCTCGCGCGTCCGGGGTGATGCCGGCGTCGGCGAGCAGTTGCCGAACAAATTTGTGCCGGTCGGCTTGGTGATCAGGCAGGGTTTTACCGGACCACTTCCGGGACACCAAGACCCGCCGGCCCGGCAGCCCGAGGGTGCTTCGACGGTGCGCTTTCGATTTGCACTGCCCGGCAACCATTTTCGATGATGCACCCTTGGGGACGATGCCGTAACGCAGCCAGATGGGGCAGCGCGGTGAGCATGGGGTTATCGCCAGTTCGGTGTGCAAACGCTCGTGATGGGCATGCTGGGCGGCGGTGGTGGGTGTGATGATTTCACCGATCGATTTGGTCAGGTACTTAGTCAGATACCCGATGTGCCGTCCCGCCTCTGTGCCGCCGCCGAGGATGCCTTTGGAGTGCACCTGTTCCCCGAAGCGCACCACATGCGCCGGGTTCGCATCGGGGTCGTCATCGACGGCCTGTAGGGCGTCCTGCCAGCTGGTGAGTGGTGTGTGGGTGTCGGGGTCGATGAAGGTGCACCGGGTCGGATTCCACACCGGCAGCCTGCCGGAATCGGTGTAGATCAGCTGGTCGTGGTTCGGCCACCACACCTGGTGGTAGGTGGCGGCAGCCACTTGGCGGACGAGGGCGTGAGGGATCGCGCCGCGCAGCGCCATGTGCACGTGCGGGGCGCCGCGTTTCTGAGGTTCCACGGTGGCGAAATACTGGACGTCCCAGCCCAGGACGCGCCGCAGGTTCTGGATGAACCGGTCCAGCAGAGCGGCGAAGTGGATCGCATCGCGGGCCGCACGCCGGTAATCATAGGCGCCGGGATCGATCGGGGCGCCGCCCTGGATCGGCCCGTAACTGTCACAGGTCAACGTGAGGAACATCGACGGCCGGTACTTACCCACGTACTGCTGGCCGATGGTGTTTTTGCGGACCTGCCGGGTCGGCAGGTCGATCACGTCGTGGCGGCGTTTCGTCGACCGAGTGCGCAACGGGGTGGGCGGGGGGTCCAGTGGTGGCAGGGTGCCGCGCATCCCGGTGGCACGCAGCTGGGTGTCGAGTTCACCGACCGCGGCCCGCAGCTCAGCGACGGCTTCGTGGTCGTGGTCGCGGTCGGTGGTGGCGTCGCGGTAAGCGGCGACTAGATCAGCGCGGGAGCGCAGCAGCTCGGATTGCTGCTCGGTGGGTTCAATGGCTGGTTGGACCGGTTCGTGGTCGAGGTGCCATCCTTCGCGGCACTGCTGCATGCGCAGTGCGCGCGCTTTTTTCGCGCACGGGGCGCATTGCGATTCCATGGTCGATTTGCAGGGCACCGCCGCGTAGTCGGTGGCGCCGGTGTCCAGGTTGACCGTTCCCATCACCAGCGGGCGGACGCACACCCCGTGAGTTTGTGCGGCGGCGACGGCGATTTCGTGGAAGGAGGGCCGGGCTCGCCGTTCGGCGGCGGTTTCTCGTCGGGGCAAGGGGTCCGCGGAGTGATCGGGCGGTGGCGGTGCGTGGGGGCTGACCGGTGCAGGTGAGGGGGTCGGCATGGCTCAGCCCTGCGAGGAAGCAGTGTCAGGCCGGCGCGGGAGTCGGCGGCGTTTCGGTGGCCGGAAATGTGTGACCAGATAGTCGATGTCGTCGTCGGTGACATGAAACGCCCGGACCCGTTGTGGTTCGGCGGTGCCGTCCACCATGACGTAGCCGACACCCGGTGTGGACTCGGGGATTTCGTCGCACACTGCCCCGGCATCGCGCGCCGCCTGCCCAAGAATCATCGTGGTTTGGTTCGATTCGGTCAGGCGCAGTCCCACGCGGACAGTGAAGTACTGGCGCAACGACACCACTTCTTTTGACGGGTCTTGCACGGCGCCTATCAGGGTGATCCCGACCGCACGACCTTGAGAGAGCAGCAGCCCGAGCAGCTGGTCGACTTCGGCGCGGATTTTGCGGTCGGTGCCATAGGCGGTCAAGGCGGCGAGTTCATCGATGATCACCACCGTCAACGGGTCCTCGACGCTCGGCGTGTGGGTGCGGGTGTGGCCACGCAACAGCTGGGTGCGGCCATCCATCAACTTGACCAGGCCTCGCAACAACTCCAAGGTCTGCTCGGTGCGGTCAGCGGCGAACGCGGTGAACAGCCCTGCGCCGCGGGCGAATTCCATCCCGCCCTTCGGGTCGATCACACAGAGTTGCACCAGGCCTGACCGCACAGCGGGGGCCAGTCCGGCGACCAGGGACTGCACCACGCTGCTTTTGCCCGACCCCGTTGAGCCGGCGACCAGAATGTGATGACCCTGGATCGGTAGCCGCCACGGCGTGCCGGTGTCGGTGACCCCGACCGTCACCGCCGCCAGCTGCACTCGTGTCGCGTCGGTGGGCCGGGGCAGCCGCACCGCAGCCGCGAGGGTGTCATCACGGTGCACGGTGACCGTGAGCTGGCCGGGCTGCAGGGACCGCACCGTCACGCGACCGCTTCCCCAGGCGTGGGCCAGGGCGTCGGCTTGCTTGCCCCAGTCGGTCGCGGTCTGCCCGGTCACCATGCCGATGTTCAGCGTGTCGGTGGCGGTGCCGATGCGCACCGACCGCAGCCGCGGGACCATGGTCCGCTCACCCAGCGTGGCGGTCAACCCGTGCAGGGTGCACACCTGCGCCCAGGCGTGCTTGTAGCGCCACCAGGTCAGGTAAGCCGTGCGGACCGGTAGCCACGATGCAGCGCCAAATCCGGCCGGGTCGACCAGCGCCAACGCGATGTAGATGAGGGCGTATACCCCGGCCACGATCAGCCCGCCGCCCCACCCGAACCAGGCGCCCGCCCATGCGATCATGATGATCGGCAAACTCAACACCGGGAACCGCACCGTCCACGATCCGAGCAGCACGGCGAGCTTGGCCAGCATTAGCAATATGTCTTCGACCAGCTGGTCGGCCGAACTCTGACCGCTGTTGCCGGACGGTTTCGAGTTGCCGGTGGCCATCACGCACCCGCCTTCACGGTCTCGCCGCGCGGCGCTGACGACGACTTACTCACGGGCGCAGGTGAATTCACGTCACCTTTGATGCCGGTCGCCCTGTAGACGTAGCCCACATAGGTGTATTCGCCCTGACCCATCCGCCGCGGTTCGGCGGTCAGGCCTTCCAGTTCGATCATGCGAATTCCGCTGCCCGCCAACAGCTCCGGCGTGGATGGCACTGGCTGTACCTCGGCCAGAAATGTCACCACGAAGCTCGCCCGTTTGGCTTTCGGCTCATCGGGGTCCGACACTGCGCCAGCCCACTGCCGCAGACCTGTCGCCGGATCAGCCTTCTGCACATTCGGACGCTCAAATTCCATGTCCGGGCCGATCGGACCCAGCAACATCAACCCTCTCGGGAACGCTTCTGTGTGTTGCATCGGGAACCGGTGCCCTTTTTGTATCGCCATGTCAGCTTTCTCCTGTCTGTGTGACTTGGACCACGACAACATATCAACTGATATTTTTGGTGGTCAACTGTTATGCATCGATAGGTCAGAAAAAATGTGAATCGCCCCATGAGGCACTGGAGCGATTGGTTTTCAACTGATCGCGGCTGATATTGTCGGGCATCTCAACTGCTATGGACGGATGGTCATGACCTCACCGACTACGCCCCGGCAGGCGATGCACCGCCAGATCGCCCAAGCCGTTCGTAACGACATCGAGGCCGGCATTCTCCGCGACGGTGAACGGCTGCCTTCCACACGCGAGCTCGCGTCGCAGTGGAACGTCAGCGTCTTCACGATCACTCAAGCGATGGACCTGCTTACTGCCGAAGGCCTGGTGCGCAGCAAGGACCGCTCGGCACGCGTCATCACCGCTCCCGACACTGCGGCAGCACCCAAAAGTCTGCAGCTGCCCACCCCGCAATTAGTCCTTGTCGGCGGCTACGCCGGCAGCGGAAAAACCGAATTCGGTCGCGTCCTAGCCCGCCAGACCGGATGGACAATCCTCGACAAGGACACCATCACCCGGCCGCTCGTCCAGCGTTGGCTCGAAGACCTTGGCGCTTCACTGGATGACCGCGAATCCCCCACCTACATGAACAAGATTCGTCCCCATGAGTACGAAGCACTCAACGCGGCAATCGAAGAGAACATCGAGTGCGGCAACTCCATTGTCTCCACTGCGCCCTACCTGCACGAGCTCACCGACAGGGCATGGATCGACCGCACCCAGGCCCGAGCCGACGACCTCAATGCCGACCTGTCCATCGTGTGGGTAACCTGCGCGGCCGACACCATGAACCTCTACCTACGACGCCGGGCCGCAGCACGTGACCGATGGAAACTCGCGAACTGGCCCACTTACCTGGCCAGCGTCGACACCACTTTCGCCCCGCCGGTGCCGCATACGCTGATCCAGAATGACCCCGACAGCCAACCCTTGCAGGTTCAGGCCCGCAGCTTCATCAAATCCATCCGAGCACAGGCCGGGCAGCAGTAAGGCATTTGCTCACCGCGCTCGTTCTCCACTGCCTCGGTAAACTGTGGGTCGGTATCTGATGGCGTTGGCTCGTTGAGATTGATTTGGCCTTGCGGGCGGTCGGGTCGACGCGGGTAGGTGGTTTTTGGGGGTCGGCGGGGTGCGCTGGCGAGGTGGGTTGGTGTACGGCAGTTGATCTGCTGAGGCTGTGGCCACATGGCCTGGTGGGTGTGGGCCGGGGTAGTGCGGTGTGTTTAGTGGAATCCGGCGAGGGTGATGTGCAGGGCTTGCTGCAGTTGGGTGCGCAGCGGTGGGTTGGTGGTGGTGTTGTTGAGCCAGTGTTGGAGCACGGTTTGTGCGGTGCTCAGGGCTGTGTGGATGAGCAGTGTGGGGCGGATGTCGGTGGTGGGGTCGGTGTTCATGCGGGTTGCGATCATGGTGGTGAGTTGGCGGGTTTGGTTGTCGCTGAGCAGTGTTGAGCTGTTGAGCAGGTGTGGTGCGCTCTGCAGGGCGTGTTTCCAGTGTGGGGAGTGCTGGCCGGCTGTTTCGCCGAGGTGGTCGACGAGGAGGTGGATGAGTGAGGTGGCTGCTGTTTCGGTGGGCGGACGGGTGTTGTAGGTGGTGATGATTTCGGCGATGGCATGTTGGATCGGGGCGGTCAGCAGGTGTTCTTTGTTGGGTGCGTGGCGGTAGTAGGTGCTGATGGAGATGCCGGCGGTGGCGGCGATGTCGTCGGTAGTGACTGCGGCGTAGCCGTGTTGGGCGAAGAGTTGGTGTGCGGTGGTTTGGATGTGGGTGAGTAGTTCGGTGCGGCGGCGGTCTCTGAGGGTGGGGGGTGTGGGGTTGGCGGTAGTCATGGTCGATTCCGGTGGGTGTGTCTAGGTTCGGGTTGGAGAGGGTTTGTGGCGCAGTGGGTTTCGTTGTGGCCACCAGCTGGTTTCGCGGAGCAGGGTGGCGATGGCAGGCACGGTGAGGGTGCGTACGACGAAGGTGTCCAAGAGGAGGCCGCAGCCGATGATGAGTCCGGTTTGGATCATGATGGCTATCGAGCCGATCATGAGGCCGAACATGCTGGCGGCGAAGATGAGTCCGGCGGAGGTGATGACGGAGCCGGTGTTGGCGATAGTGCGGAGCACGCCGACGCGGATGTTACGGGTGGATTCCTCGCGCAGTCGTGAGATGAGCAGCATGTTGTAGTCGGCGCCGACGGCGACCAGGATGATGAACGCCAGAAGTGGTACGGGCCAGGCGATTTCTTTGCCGAGGCCGTATTGAAATATCAGGGTGCCGATTCCTAGTGATGCCCCGTAGTTGAGGATGACGGTGCCCAGTAGGTAGAGCGGTGCGACCAGGGCGCGGAGCAAGACGATGAGGATGAGGCCGACGACGAGCAGGGTGGCGATGGCCATCAGGCGGAAGTCGGCGGAGAGCAGGCGTTGAATGTCTGAGTTGACGGCGGGAAATCCGGCGACGGCGATGGTGGTGTTGGCCAGTGAGGTGTTGGGGCGTGCTGCGTCAGCGACTTCGGTGAGTCGGTAGGCCAGGGTCATCGCGTCGCTGCTGTAGGGGTCGTAGCTGGACTCGATGGCGTAGCGGGCGGTTTTGCCGTCCGCGGATAGGAAGTGTTTGGCGACGTCGGCGAATTGTTGGTTGTCGAAGGCGTCGTTAGGGAGGTAGAAGCCGCTGGCGGTGTCGGATCCGGTTGCTGATCGTGCGGATTGTTGGAGTTGGGCGGCGATTTTTCCCATGCCGGAAAGCATTTCGAGGTTGCTGTCGACGAGGGTGTGGACGCCGGTGGCCAGCGAGTGAGCACCGGATGCGAGTTGGTGGACGCCGGTTTGGAGGCGTCCGATGTTGGCGGCGAGGTCGCCGGAGCCTGCGGCGCCCATGGCGGTGTCCAGGGTGGTGATGAGCCGGGTGACGTCGGCGAGGGTGCCGCCGCCGGTGTTGGTGGCCGGCTGGTAGAGGTCGGCGAGGGTGGTGAGGTGGTCGAAGAATCCGTTGTCGCGCAACGTGATGAGTAGTTGGGCTTGGTCGTGTAGTTGGGCGCATTCGGTGGCGGCGGCGCACGCGGGCCAGTTGCTGATCGCGGCGATGAGGGGCTCAAGGGTGGTGATGGCGGTTTGGGCTTGTTCGGCTTGGTGGCGTAGTGCGGGCCCGGCGGCAATGGCGTGATCGACGGCGGGTGCGGTGGCAGAAAGCTGTTGCAGCAGCGGCCGCAATCGCTGGGTTTGGATGCCCGCGGTTTGAGCTTGGCCTAAGAGCCCAGTCAGCGGGGTCAGCGCGGTGCCCAGGGTGGTGTCGAGTTGGGTGAGCCCGTCGGCGAGCTGGTCGGCGCCGTTGGTGAGTTGGCCCAGATCGCTACGGCGGGATTGGCCGTCGTTGACCGCGCCCGCGAGCCGGTCACCGATTTGGCCGTTCTGCCAAGACAGTTGGGCTTGTTCGAGCCGTTTACCGCCGGGGCGGGTGACTCCGGAGACTTTGGTGACACCGGGCAGTTGGGCGAGGCGGGAGGCCATTTCGTCAAGGTCGGCCAGTCCTCGGCTGGTGCGCATGTCGGTGGGTGACTGCACGACCAAGAACTCGTTGATCACGATGTCTTTGCGGAAGTGGCGATCCAGCAGTCGATACCCTTCGTTGCTGGCCGAGGTGGTCGTTTGGCCTTGGCGGTCGTCGTAGCTGATGCGCATGGTGGTCGCCACTGCGCACAGAGCTAGGACGAAGATCAGGCTGGCGGCCAGCAGGGGCACGGGGCGTCGTACGACGGCCACCGCGATCCGGTTCCAGTAACGGCGGGTGCGGTCGGTGTTGGGTTCACCGATCCCACGCCGGGCGGCCAGCGCGAGTACGGGGGGAAACAGAGTGACCGTGGCGGCGAACCCGATGATCACGGCGATGGCGCAGGCCGGGCCGAGTGCGGCGAAGACGCTCAGTTCGGCGAAGGTCATGGACAGAAATGCCAGCGCGACGGTGGCGGCCGAGGCTGCGATGACCCGCCCGATGGTGGCGGTGGCGTGGATGACCGCGGTCTGGGCGGGGACCTGTTGGCGGCGCTGTTCGTGGTAGCGGCTGATCAAGAACACTGAGTAGTCGGTGCCGGCGCCCAGCAGGATCACCGTCATGAACGCGACGGTGAACTGAGACACCGGCATGCCGGCTTCGCCGAGTCCGGAGAGCACCCCGCGCCCGACCGCGAGGCTGATACCGATCACCAGCAGCGGCAGCATCGCGGTGAACACCGACCGATAGATCAGCAGCAAGATCATGGCGATCAGCCCGGCGGTGGCCACCGAGATGAGGATCAGATCCTGTTCAGCGGAATCGATTTGATCGCTGAAGGTGGCGGGTGGGCCGGTGACGCGCACGGTGGTCGGTGAGTGCCCGAAAACCTCGGCGACGATGCCGCGTACCGCCCGCACCGATTCCGCGGTGCTGGGATCACCGAGGGTTCCGGCCACCCCCACCGGCACGTACCATGCCTTGCGGTCGGCGCTGAGAGCTTGCGCGGCGGTGACCGGGTCGGCCAGGAGGTCTTGGACCTGCCGGACGTGGCTGGTGTCGGCCCGTAACCGCTGGATCAACGTGTCATAGCGCTGCTTAACCTGCGGGGTCAGCCCGCTGGGATCCTCCATCGCCACGAAGATCGTGGTCTTGGAGCCTTGTTCACCGAACGCCGAGCCCATCCGGTCTACGGTCTGCAGCGACGGCGCCCCGGGCGGTATCAGATGCACCGACTGGTGCTTGACGACCGTTTCCAGTTGCGGAAAAAGGATCGCCAGCACCACCGCGGCGGCGATCCAGGACCCGATCACCAACGCTTTGTGCCGGATCGCGAAACCCGACAGCCGCGCTAGGCGCTCACTGTAGGTGTCGCGGCCCTGTGCCGCTTCCGCGGCGCCACGCTGCTCCTTGGGGCGACTCAACGTCGCCACGCCGGCATCGCCCCAGCCCTTGATTACCATCCCGGCCCCCCCGGCGGCATAAAGAAACTGTCGGTATCGCAACAGTACTATCGGTATCTTTGTGCGGCATCCGGCAAAGCGCAATACGCCCGCCCGCCGGTCGCGGCCTGCCCCCAGCGGCCGCGACAGCTTCAGTCCAACATCTCCCGGCCCATCAGCTCGTCGTCGAGATAGGAACACGACCGCGGCGGATAGTGGCGGGGACGCACACGATCACCCGCGGTCGCAACCCGGGCGTGCCCGAGCTTGGCCAGATCATGGCGAACGTGGCGGACCTCCTCGAACAAGACGCCGGGCAGCAGCCGCTTGGCCGCCCGCGCCACCACCGCGCCGGTGCGCCCGACAGCCCGCGCCGGCCGCCGCGTCAGTGGCGTCGCCGCGGTCGGGTCCTGGATCTGGCGCCGGATGAGCTCCCGGCGTTGCTGGTGATTCACCATGGCCTTACCCCCTCGGTGTTGGCCTGCACGGCGATACAGGTACTAACGGTATCGCTCCGATACTAACAGTATCGTTTCGCTAAATGCCAGCCTTGCGTCCGCGGTATCGGCGTCGACGCCAGGCGGCGAGGATTACGGTGAACAGGTGGAGCCAGGCGCGGAGGAACGTGCTGTCGATATCGACGGCGACGAGGTGGATCCACGCCTGGCGCGGTCCCGGACCCGGCTGCTCGACGCCGCGGCCAAGCTGCTCAGCGCCGGCGGGGTCGAAGCGGTCACCATCGAGGCGGTCACCAAGGCCTCCAAAGTGGCCAGAACCACGCTCTACCGCCACTTCACTAGCTCCACCCACCTGCTGGCCGCCACTTTTGAGCGGCTCCTGCCCCAGGTCAGCCTGCCGCCGGCGCAAGGCTCGCTGCGCGAACAGCTCATCGAACTGCTCAGCCGGCAAGCGATCCTGTTTCAGGACGCACCCTTGCACGCCACCACGCTGGCCTGGGTCGCCCTCGGGCCGACACCGGAGCGCCCCGACGAGGTGCACGACCGCCACGCGCTACGCACACGCGTCGTCGCCCATTACCGACAGCCCTTCGCCGAGCTGCTGCAAAGCCCGGCCGCCGCCGCCGAACTCGACGACTTCGATGTCGACCTCGCCATGTGCCAGCTCGTCGGCCCGATCGCCTTCGCCCGCCTGACCGGCCTACGCGCCATCAACCGCGAGGACTGCGAACACATCGTTGACGACTTCCTGCACGCCCACGCCCGCACCCGATAAACCCCACCGGGCCCGGCCGGGTCCGACGTCGTCGGCAACCCGGGGATTCGCGCCGCACCGCCCACCGTTGTGGTACGAACGGTAGCGCAGGGATACTGCTCGTAGCGGGGGTTCGGTATGGGTGACTGTCGGGCCGATGGTGCATGGCCGCCGTCAAGAGCGGGCTGCTCGGGGCGGGCTCGCGCAACCGGTGCCGGGACGTCATGACCGCGGCGCAACCTGCCGGTGAGGCACCCCACGCGAGTGAGATCCTGGATGCGACCCTGCATGCAGCGACCTGCGGCGGTTATAGCGCGGTGCAGATGCGGGCGGTGGCTGATGTCGCCGGCATCGGTGTGGGGACGCTCTACCGGTATTTCCCGTCCAAACCGCACCTGCTGGTCGCGGTGTTGCGCCGCGAATTCGACCGACTGGCCGCCGAGTGCGCATGGCACCACAACGACACCACGCCTGCCCAGCGGGTCGCAGCCCTGACCTCACGACTGCACGTCGAATGGCAGCTCGACCCTAACCTGACCGAAGCCACCACGCGCGCCCTGGTGGTCGCCGACGCGACCGCCGCGCCCACCGTCACCCAGACCGCCGACATCCTGCAACAACTCTTCGCCCACGCATTGGGCGGCAGCACCGTCACCGAGCACCACCATGACCTCGCCGGACTCATCACTGATGTCTGGCTGGCCAACCTCACCGCCTTCAGTGGCCACCGACTCTCCGCAGCCCAAGCCCGAGAGCGGATCGACCGCGGCACGGAACTCCTACTGCGCCAGACCTCATCAATAATCTCCACGTCATAAACGGCCACAACCCCCGACCTAGCCACCCTCGAGGCTTATGCGGCGAATTTCGCCCCTCAAAGCAGCCAACGCAAAGCACACCCAAGTGCTGTCGAGCACAAGAAAGTGCGAGCAGCCGACGGCACAAAATAATTGGTTCCATATTGAAACTGCAGTTCAGGACGCTAAACAACTGAGCTTCGAATCGGCCCATCTACCATTAACCGAACAAACCGCACGCATTAACCGATTGTCTGCCGAATTTCGCTCTCAGAG
>NZ_JCALDY010000036.1:0-37558 GCF_059813095.1 Mycobacterium sp. NGS22 | reverse complement strand
ACTCTGTACCCCCCGCCGAGCGGCCATGCGCGGTGCGGTATTTAGTTGAACTATGAATATTGATCCGCGGACGCCCGTCGTCGTCGGCGTCGGACAGGCGGCCGAGCGCATCGACGACCCTGGTTACCGGGCCATGTCACCGGTCGAGTTGGCCGCCGCCGCCGCGCAATCCACCCTCGACGACTGCGCTGCCGCGGCTGTGGCAGCCGAGATCGACACCATCGCGGCGCTGCGGCAATTCGAGATATCCGGGCCGATGGCCGACGCCCCGTTGGGCCGGTCCAACAACTACCCGCGGTCGGTGGCCAAGCGCATCGGTGCCGAGCCTCGCCGCGCGATCCTGGAGATCGTCGGTGGTCAGGGCCCGCAGCATCTGATCACCGAGCTGGCCGGGGAGATCGCCGCCGGTCGTTCCGAGGTGGCGTTGATGTTCGGCTCGGATGCGACCTCGACCCTGCGCCATTTCGCCAAGGCCGACGAGAAGCCCGACTTCAGCGAGACGGTCGAGGGTGACCTGGAGGATCGCGGAGCCGGCATCGAGAAACTGATTTCCCGCTACACCGTCATCCACGGTCTGGTGGACGCGCCGACTCAGTACGCGCTGATGGAGAACGCCCGACGAGCGACGACCGGGCTGGGGCCGGCGGAATATCTGCGCCGGATGGCCGAGTTGTTTGCGCCGTTCAGCAAGGTCGCCGCCGGTAATCCGTACGCGGCCGCGCCGGTGGAGCGCACTGTCGAGGAACTGATCACCGTCACCGAGAGCAACCGGATAATCGCCGAGCCGTATCCGCGGTTGCTGGTCGCCCGCGATCAGGTGAACCAGGGCGCGGCGGTCTTGTTGATGTCGGTGGGGACGGCCCGGCGGCTTGGTGTTCCCGAAGACAAGTGGGTGTATCTGCGCGGGCATGCCGACTTGGAAGAGCAGGCGCTATTGGAGCGACCGGAGTTGGGTCGTTATCCAGCGGCGGTCATGGCGACACGGGAGGCGCTGGATGTGGCCGGGATCGGCGTCGACGACGTCGCCACCTTCGACCTGTACAGCTGCTTCCCGGTGCCGGTGTTCAACTTCTGCGACGGAATGGGCGTGGCTCCCGACGACCCCCGCGGCTTGACGCTGACCGGCGGGCTGCCGTTCTTCGGCGGCGCCGGCAACAACTACTCGACGCATGGCGTCGCCGAGACGGTAGCCCGAATGCGAAGCGCGCCAGGGCAGTTCGGCCTCGTCGGTGCCAACGGCGGCATCCAGAGCAAGTACTCGGTCGGGGTGTACTCGACGTCGCCCGGACCGTGGCGACCGGACCGCAGTGCGCAGTTGCAGGCCGAGATCGCCGGACGGCCCACCGTGGCGGTCACCGAGAACGCCGACGGCCGCGGCACCGTCGAGACCTACACCGTGCGTCGCGACAACGGGCGTCCGACCGGGATCATCATCGGGCGCCTTGAAGACGACAGCCGCTTCCTGGCGACCACCGAGGACGACGAGTTGATCTCCCTGTTGATTGACGGCGACCCGCTGGGGCAACAGGTCCAGGTGCGGTCGTTCGACTACGGCAACCGCTGCACCCTCTAGCCCGAGCAGGCACTCTCTAGGGCGAGCAGACGCAAAAGCCCCTCATTTCGGCACGAAATGGGGGCTTTTGCGTCTGCTCGGCATCAGACGAACGAGGCGAGCTTGCCGGCCAACCGCTCCACATACGCGGCGACCTTGTCCTCATCGCTGTCGGGCATTCCGAACAGCACCTCGGTGACGCCGAGTTCGGCCCAGCGCGCCAGCTTCTCCGCATCCGGCTTGAAGTCCAGCGCCACGATCTGCGGGGCGCCGTCCCGGCCGGCCGCGGCCCAGGTGTCCTGCAGCAATTTCACCGGCTCGTCGATGTCGAAGTCGCGCGGCGTGGTGATCCAACCGTCCGCACTGCGCGCGATCCATTTGAAGTTCTTCTCGTTGCCGGCGGCGCCCACCAGCACCGGAATGTGCGCCTGCACCGGCTTGGGCCAGGCCCAGCTCGGCCCGAACTTCACGAACTCGCCGTCGTATTCGGCCTCCTCCTGAGTCCACAGGGCGCGCATCGCCTCCAGGTATTCGCGCAACATGGTGCGACGGCGGCCGGGCGGTACGTTGTGGTCGGCCAGCTCGTCGGTGTTCCAGCCGAAACCGACGCCGAGGCTCACCCGTCCCCCCGACAAGTGGTCCAGCGTGGCAATGCTTTTGGCCAGCGTGATCGGGTCATGTTCGACCGGCAGCGCCACCGCGGTGGACAAGCGGACCCGCGACGTTACCGCGGACGCCGCCCCCAAGCTCACCCACGGATCCAGCGTGCGCATGTAGCGGTCGTCGGGCAGGGTCTCGTCACCCGTGGTCGGGTGGGCAGCTTCGCGCTTGATCGGAATGTGAGTGTGTTCTGGCACGTAGAACGTGCGAAACCCGTGATCGTCGGCAAGTTTGGCGGCTGCCGCCGGGGCAATACCGCGGTCGCTGGTGAACAGAACGAGGCCGTAGTCCATGCCCCAATTTAGAACGTGTTCTACTTTTGCCCGCGGGCGGCCCCCGTCCGCACCGGTAAGTGGACGGGCGCGCTGGTCAGCGGCCAAGGGCATTTGCCATCCAACGTGCGCTAGCGTGGTTGGTCGATGGCGTCGCAAACAGCAGCGTGGCAGTGGCGCCGCCCCGGCACCGGAAGCAACAGGAGGAGTCCATGACCTTTTCGCCCGGTAGTCCCGGCTATCAACCCGCGCAACAGGCCGGTTCGTACAGCGGCGGCACGCCGGCCGCCACACCCGCCCAAGCCGACCCCGCAGCCCCCCACGAAAGCAAGCTCGGGCAGTACTTGGCACTCGCGGTGGTGGCCCTAGGTCTGTTGGCCTACTTCTTCAGCTTCGGGCCGATGTTCCCCCATGGCTCAGAACCCGGTAGTTCCGGTGGCGAAGTGTCCTACAACGTCGCGGCGGTGGCGGCGATCACCGCAGCCGTCCTGGCCGCACTACTGGCCGGGGTTAGTCTGCTCCCCAAGGTCGCCGGCTACGTGACGACCTCGGGGGTGCTCTCGGTACTCGGCGTGCTGCTGATCATCTTCGCCATCTTCAACAAACCCGACTCGTCTTCGGCCGGCTGGGCGCTGTGGATTGTTCTGGTGCTGATCGTGTTTCAAGCGGTCGCGGCCGTCGGAGCGTTGCTGCTCGATGCCGGAGTCATCACCGCCCCGACGCCGCGCCCCAAGTACGACCCGTTCAGCGGGTACGGCCAGTACGGTCAATACGGTCAATACGGCGGGCAGCCCGGCGGGTACTACGGTCAGCCAGGTGCACAGCAGTCCGCGCCCAACCCGGTTCAGGCGCAGCAGCCGCCCGGGTACGGCTCGCAGCAGTTCGGCAACTACTCGTCGAGCCCGAATCCCCAATCCGGCGGATTCCCTGCGCAGCCGACACAGGTCGTCTCCCAGCCGCAGCATCAGCCGCCGGCGAGCCACACTCCGCCCACCGGATTCCCCAGCTTCAGCCCGCCCCCGCCGGTCAGCGCCGGCTCGGGTTCGCAGGCTGGGTCGGCGCCGGTCAACTACGGCAACCAATCCGGTGGACAACAGTCGTACGGCCAGGATCAGCAATCGTCGCCTGGTTCGGCTCCGGTCTAACCGTGCGCTGTCGCGCCTAGTCGGTCCCGCGCGCCAAGAGTGACACGGGTGTCGGCACGAAACGAGGACAACCGGGTAGCGGGGGCCCGTCAGGCGCGCGACCTCGTCCGGGTCGCTTTCGCCCCGGCCGTGGTAGCGCTCGTCGTGATCGCCGCGGTCACGCTGCTGGAACTGTTGATCGCCAACAGCGACATGACCGGCGCACTCGGCGCCATAGCCAGCATGTGGCTCGGCGTGCACCAGGTGCCGATCTCGATCGCCGGCCGCGAGTTGGGCGTCATGCCGCTGCTGCCGGCGATGTTGATGGTCTGGGGTACCGCACGGACCACCGCGCGGGCGACTTCGCCGTATTCGTCGTGGCTGGTGGTGCGCTGGGTCGTCGCCTCGGCCCTGGGCGGCCCGCTGCTGATGACGGCGATCGCGCTGGCGGTCATCCACGACGCGTCCTCGGTGCTGACCGAACTGCAGACGCCCAGTGCGTTGCGGGCGTTCACCAGCGTGCTGGTGGTGCACGCGATCGGGGCTGCGATCGGCGTGTGGTCCCAGGTGGGACGACGGGCGTTGGGTGCATCCCCGTTGCCCAATTGGCTGGGCGATTCGTTGCGCGCGGCCTTCGCCGGTGTGGTGGCGTTGCTGGGGTTGTCGGGGATGGCGACGACGGGATCGCTGGTCGTCCATTGGGCGACCATGCAGGACCTGTTCTCCATCACCGACTCCATCTGGGGTCAGTTCAACCTCACCGCGCTGTCGCTGCTGTACGCGCCCAACGTCATCGTCGGCGCCTCGGCGATCGCGGTAGGGTCCAGCGCGCACATCGGCTTCGCGACGTTCAGCTCGTTCACGGTGTTCGGCGGCGACGTGCCGGCACTTCCTATCCTGGCCGCCGTACCCACTCCCCGGCTCGGTCCGGTATGGGTCGCGCTGCTGATCATCGGAGCGGCATCCGGCGTGGCGGTGGGCCAGCAGTGCGCGCGGCGACCGCTGCCGGCGGTTGCCGCCTTCGCCAAACTAGTGGTGGCCGCCGTCGTCGGAGCTTCGGCTATGACGTTGCTCGGCTACGCCGGTGGCGGCAAATTGGGCAACTTTGGTGACGTGGGGGTGGAGCTGAGCACGCTGTTCCTCGGCACACTCTTCTGGTTCGCCGGGGTCGGCGCGCTGACCGTGGTGATGGCCGGGGGGATCCGACGGCGTCCCCGACGACCTCGCCCGAAACCCGACGCGGAAGAGGAAACCGTGTTGGGGGCATACGACGAGGATCTCGAGCAGGACGAGGATCTCGAGCAGGACGAGGTCGTCGAGGACGAGGACGCGCCCGTCGACCGAGATGAGGACGAAGTGCAGGAGTTGCCGCGCGAGAGTTGAGCGCTCCCCCACGCTGCCGCGCGGGCGTTGAGCGCTTCTCGTCCGCCCACGCTGCCGCGCGGGCGGCATCGTCGCCCGCAGCTGCCGGATTTGTCGGGCTCCTCCTCCCCCCACGCTGCCGCGCGGGCGGCATTGTCGCCCGACTAGGCTCGCCTCGTGCCGGAACCCCTGCGTGTACCTCCCAGTGCACCGGCGCGGCTTGTAGTGCTGGCATCGGGCACCGGTTCGCTGCTCGACGCGATGCTCAAGGCGGCGACGGGCCAGTACCCGGCGCGGGTGGTGGCCGTCGGCGTGGACCGCGACTGCCGGGCTACCCAGATCGCCGCCGAGGCCGCGATACCGGCCTATGCCGTGCGGGTCGGCGACCATCCCAGCCGCGACGCCTGGGACGCCGCGATCACCGAAGCCACCGCCGCACACGAGCCCGACCTCATCGTCTCCGCCGGATTCATGAGAATCCTTGGCCCGCAATTCCTTTCACGATTCTCTGGCCGCACGATCAACACTCACCCGGCGTTGCTGCCGGCCTTCCCCGGTGCCCACGGCGTGGCCGAAGCGCTGGCCTACGGTGTGAAAGTCACCGGCTGTACGGTGCACCTGGTGGATGCCGGCGTGGACACCGGTCCGATCCTGGCGCAGCACCCCGTCGAGGTGTTCGACGGCGACGACGAAGAAAGCCTGCACGAACGCATCAAAGTCGTGGAGCGACAACTGCTGGTGGATGTAGTGGCCGCGATGGCCACCCGAGGCGTAACGGTGACGGGACGGAAGGCGGCCATAGGATGAGCACACGATGAGCACCGACAAGAAGCCGATTCGTAGGGCATTGATCAGCGTCTACGACAAGTCCGGATTGATCGACCTCGCCCAGGGGCTCGCCGCCGCCGGGGTCGAGATCGTCTCGACCGGATCGACCGCCAAGACCATTGCCGACAAAGCGATTCCGGTCACCCGCGTCGAGGAACTGACCGGCTTCCCGGAGGTGCTCGACGGGCGAGTCAAGACCTTGCATCCGCGCGTGCACGCCGGACTGCTGGCCGATATGCGCAAGCCCGAACACCAAACCGCCCTGGCCGAACTCGGCATCAAGGCGTTCGAACTCGTGGTGGTCAACCTCTATCCGTTCAGCCAGACCGTCGACTCCGGCGCGGGCGTCGACGACTGCGTCGAGCAGATCGACATCGGCGGGCCGTCCATGGTGCGCGCCGCTGCCAAGAACCATCCCAGCGTCGCCGTGGTCACCGACCCGCGCGGCTACGACGGCGTGCTCGCCGCGGTGCGCAACGGCGGATTCACGCTTGCCGAACGAAAGAAGCTGGCCTCGTTGGCGTTTCAGCACACCGCCGAGTACGACATCGCGGTCGCCACCTGGATGCAGTCCACCCTGGCCCCCGAGGAACCCGCGCAGGAATTCCCGCACTTCGTCGCCCGCAACTGGCGTCGCGCAGCGACGTTGCGCTACGGCGAGAATCCGCACCAGCAGGCCGCCCTGTACACCGACCCGGCGGCCTGGCCCGGTCTGGCGCAGGCCGAGCAGCTGCACGGAAAAGAGATGTCCTACAACAACTTCACCGACGCCGACGCCGCCTGGCGCGCGGCGTTCGACCACCAACAGACCTGCGTGGCAATCATCAAGCACGCCAATCCGTGCGGCATCGCCATCTCCGATGTCTCCGTCGCCGACGCGCACCGCAAGGCCCACGAATGTGACCCGCTGAGCGCTTTCGGCGGAGTGATCGCAGCCAACACCGAGGTCACTGTCGAGATGGCCGAGTACGTCAGCACCATCTTCACTGAAGTGGTCGTCGCGCCGGCCTACGCGCCGGGGGCCCTGGAGGTGCTGACGCGCAAGAAGAACATCCGGGTGCTGCTGGCCTCCGAACCGATGGCCGGCGGCCACGAACTGCGCGCGATCAGCGGCGGTTTGCTGATCCAGCAACGCGACCAGCTCGACGCCGCGGGTGACGATCCGAACAACTGGACCCTGGCCACCGGAGAACCCGCCGACCCCGCCACCCTCACCGACCTGGTCTTCGCCTGGCGCGCCTGCCGCGCCGTCAAGTCCAACGCGATCGTGATCGTCGCCGACGGTGCCACCGTCGGTGTCGGCATGGGTCAGGTCAACCGCGTCGACGCCGCCCGGCTGGCCGTCGAACGAGGCAATGCACGCGGCGACCAGCGGGTCAGGGGAGCGGTCGGCGCATCGGATGCGTTCTTCCCGTTCCCGGACGGGCTGGAGACGCTGACGGCCGCGGGAGTCAAGGCCATCGTGCACCCCGGTGGCTCGGTGCGCGACGACGAAGTGACGGCGGCGGCCACCAAGGCAGGGATCACGTTGTACCTCACCGGGGCCAGGCACTTCGCGCACTAGCTCCGTCCGCCGAGAGTGAAATCCACGACCGACACGCCGCAGAGTGCGTCGGGAAAGTCACTCTCGTCGGCACAACCCAAGGCAGGGTCGTAGCGTGGAGAGGTGACTTCACCGAGCAATCTGCCCCGTACCGTTGGCGAGCTGCGTGCCTCCGGCCATCGTGAGCGCGGCGTCCGGCAGGAAATCCGGGAAAATCTACTGACCGCTTTGGCCGACGGCGACGACGTGTGGCCGGGGATCCTAGGTTTTGACGACACCGTGATCCCCCAGTTGGAGCGGGCACTGATCGCCGGACACGACTTCGTCCTGCTGGGTGAACGCGGCCAGGGCAAGACCCGGCTGCTGCGGGCGCTCACCGGACTTCTCGACGAGTGGACGCCGGTGATCGCCGGCGCAGAGCTCGGCGAACATCCCTACAGCCCCATCACCCCCGAGTCGATCAAGCGGGCCGCGCAGTCCGGTGAAGACCTGCCCATCGCCTGGAAGCACCGCAGTGAGCGTTACACCGAGAAGCTGGCCACCCCGGACACCAGCGTCGCTGACCTGGTCGGAGACATTGATCCGATCAAGGTGGCCGAGGGCCGCAGCCTCGGGGATCCCGAAACCATCGCCTACGGGCTGATCCCGCGGGCACACCGCGGCATCGTCGCGGTCAACGAACTGCCCGACCTCGCCGAACGCATCCAGGTCTCGATGCTCAACGTGATGGAAGAGCGCGACATCCAGGTCCGCGGCTACACGCTGCGGCTGCCGCTCGACGTCCTGGTGGTGGCCAGCGCCAACCCCGAGGACTACACCAACCGCGGCCGCATCATCACCCCGCTCAAGGACCGGTTCGGCGCCGAGATCCGCACCCACTATCCGCTGGAGCTCAGTGCCGAGATCGGGGTCATCGCCCAGGAGGCGCACTTGAGCGCAGAGGTGCCCGACTACCTGCTGCAGGTGATCGCGCGGTTCGCCCGCTACCTGCGCGAGTCCAGCTCGGTCGACCAGCGTTCGGGCGTCTCGGCGCGATTCGCCATCGCGGCGGCCGAGACGGTCGCGGCGGCAGCACGGCACCGCGGGGCGATTCTGGGGGAGACCGATCCGGTCGCCCGCGTGGTCGATCTGGGCACCATCATCGACGTGCTGCGCGGCAAGCTGGAATTCGAATCCGGCGAAGAGGGCCGCGAGCAGGCCGTGCTGGAGCACCTGCTGCGCCGCTCGACGGCCGACACCGCGTCTCGGGTGCTGGGCGGCATCGACGTCGGCACTTTGGTCGCGGCCGTCGAGGGAGGCTCGGCGGTGACGACGGGCGAGCGGGTATCGGCCAAGGACGTGCTGGCCGCGGTTCCCGGCCTGCCGGTGGTGGACAAGATCGCGACCAAACTGGGCGCCGAGTCCGAAGGGGAGCGGGCCGCGGCACTGGAGTTGGCTCTCGAGGCGCTGTACCTGGCGAAGCGGGTCGACAAGGTGTCCGGTGAAGGGCAGACGGTCTATGGCTCGTAGCGGGCACTCATCGCGTTACTCGGCGTACACCGGCGGTCCCGACCCGCTGGCCCCGCCGGTGGATCTGCGGGAGGCGCTCGAGGCGATCGGGCAGGACGTCATGGCCGGCACTTCGCCGCGCCGCGCGTTATCGGAGTTGCTGCGGCGCGGCACCGAGAACATGCGTGGGGCCGACCGGCTGGCCGCCGAGGCCAACCGCAAACGACGGGACCTGTTGCGGCGCAACAATTTAGACGGCACGTTGCAGGAAATAAAGAAGCTGCTCGACGAGGCGGTGCTCGCCGAACGCAAGGAACTGGCGCGTGCCCTCGACGACGACGCCCGCTTCTCCGAGTTGCAGCTGGAGGCGCTGCCGCCGTCGCCGGCCAAGGCCGTGCAGGAGCTCTCCGAATACGACTGGCGCAGCGGCGAGGCCCGTCAGAAATACGAGCAGATCAAGGATCTGCTGGGCCGGGAGATGCTCGACCAACGCTTCGCCGGGATGAAAGAAGCGCTGCAGGGCGCCACCGACGAGGACCGTCAGCGCGTCAGCCAGATGCTCGACGACCTGAATGACCTGTTGGACAAGCACGCCAGAGGCGAGGACACCCAGCAGGACTTTCAAGATTTCATGGACAAGCACGGCGAGTTCTTCCCGGAGAACCCGAGCAATGTCGAAGAGCTGCTCGATTCGCTGGCCAAGCGGGCCGCCGCGGCGCAGCGGTTTCGCAACAGCCTGTCCCAGGAGCAGCGTGATGAGCTGGATGCGTTGGCGCAGCAGGCATTCGGGTCACCGTCTTTGATGCAGGCGTTGAGTCGGCTCGACTCGCATCTACAGGCGGCGCGACCCGGTGAGGACTGGACCGGGCAGGAGCAGTTCTCCGGCGACAATCCGTTCGGCATGGGCGAGGGAACCCAGGCTCTGGCCGACATCGCCGAGCTGGAGCAGCTGGCCGAACAGCTCTCGCAGGCGTACCCAGGGGCCACGATGGACGACGTCGACCTCGACGCACTCGCCCGCCAGCTCGGAGACGAGGCCGCCGTCGACGCCCGGACACTGGCCGAACTCGAGCGTGCCCTAGTCAACCAGGGCTTCCTGGACCGCGGCTCCGATGGTCAATGGCGGCTGTCCCCGAAGGCCATGCGCCGATTGGGCGAGACCGCGCTACGTGATGTGGCGCAACAACTTTCGGGTCGTCACGGTGATCGGGAGACCCGTCGGGCGGGCGCGGCCGGCGAACTGACCGGCGCGACACGGCCCTGGCAGTTCGGCGACACCGAGCCGTGGAACATTTCCCGGACGCTGACGAACGCCGTCCTTCGGCAAGCCGGCACCTCGACGCTCGACGGGGGACTGCGCATCAGCGTCGACGACGTGGAGGTCTCGGAGACCGAAACCCGCACCCAGGCCGCGGTCGCACTGCTGGTGGACACCTCGTTCTCGATGGTGATGGAGAACCGGTGGCTGCCGATGAAGCGCACGGCGCTGGCGCTCAACCATCTGGTGTGCACCCGGTTCCGCTCGGATGCGTTGCAGATCATCGCTTTCGGCCGCTACGCCCGGACGGTCAGCGCCGCGGAACTGACGGGTTTGGAAGGTGTCTACGAGCAAGGCACCAACCTGCATCACGCGCTCGCGCTGGCCGGCCGTCACCTGCGTCGGCACCCCAATGCGCAACCCGTGCTGCTGGTGGTGACCGACGGGGAACCGACCGCGCACCTGGAGGATTTCGACGGCGACGGGAGGGGTTCTGCTGTGTTTTTTGATTACCCGCCGCATCCCCGGACCATCGCGCACACGGTGCGCGGATTCGATGAGATGTCCAGGCTCGGTGCGCAAGTCACGATCTTCCGGCTAGGCAGCGACCCTGGTCTGGCGCGGTTCATCGACCAGGTCGCCCGTCGTGTGGAGGGCCGGGTGGTGGTGCCGGATCTGGACGGGCTGGGTGCGGCGGTGGTGGGCGACTATCTGCGGTCCCGACGCCGCCGTTAACCGGCGCGAGCAGACGCAAAAGCCCCTGATTTCGGCACGAAATCGGGGCTTTTGCGTCTGCTCGCGCCCAGCTAGTACGCGTCCGTGCTTCGCCCGCCCCCAGGCCCGTCGAACAGGTACGGGTAGTGCACGTTCGGGTCATTCGCGGGACGGAAGCTCGGCGGGGGTGGGCCAGTGCGCCAGGCCGCGGGCAGATGGCAGCCGGTGTCGTAGGAGTAGTCGAGCGGGCTGCCGTCTCGGCCGTTCACCAAGCTGATCGTGACACCGTCGTCGCGACCCTGCGAATAGTTGGCCGAACCCATTGGCAGCGGCGGACTTCCGGGTGCGGCGTTGTTGGGTGTGAAACCTGCTGCCGCGAAACGCGGTGCGAGCTCGGTGACGATCTGCAGCCACTCGGCGGGTGTGGGCGCGGGCTCGGCGAAGAACATGTCGCTGTTTGTCTGCCGACCGATGCTGCGGGTGAACGGGTGCTGGCAGCCGTTGGTGGAGTGGCCGGCGGGCATGGCCGAAAAGCGGCTCGGCGGTGAGTGTTTCGTGATCGCCGCCCGGATCGCGCCGTCGAGGTCGGCCAGCTGTTGCTCAACCCTCTCCAGGTCGGGACGCCCGTTCACGATCTCCTGCAGCCGGTCCAACTCGGAACGGCCGGGGTTGGCATAAGGGTCGAAGGTGTTCGGTTTGACACAGCCGCTGAGCGCAACAGCGACACCGAGCAGCGTCACTGCAATACGGTTCACGGCCGGTCGGGACAATTGTCGGTCATCCAGGGGGTAATGAGGTCGGCGGGCAGTCCTGCCAGGACTACCGCCAGGTTATAGGCACTCATACGTAGGTTGCCGTTGCTGCCCATCCGGGTGTACTCGGAATGCCCGTAGGCCCGCTCGTGCAGTTGACCGTCGCCGTACGGCCCGTCGAACGCGTACCCGGTTTCGGTGGACAGTTCCGCCATGCCCGGCACGTCTTGCGGCGGGGCGCCGAACGCACCGAACGCTGGAATCAGCTCTGAGACAACGTCGTCGGCGCCGATCATGTAGTACGCGTGTCCGGGCAGCACGCCCAGTTGCGCGGCTTCGGTGAGTTCCGTGCCAGGCGAGCCGTAGAGCACGACGTCGCTGACCGGTGCGCCCTGTTGCACGGCGAGACTGGTGGTCAGTGACCCGTAGGAATGCCCGAACGCGGCGATGTGTTGGTCCGGGAGGTTGCTGGCTGCGGCCAATCCCCGGTAGAAGTTGTTCAGGGAACGCGCGCCGTCACGGGCCAGCCAATCGTGGCTGACATCCTTGAGGCTGTCCGGCGCGTCGTAGCCGAGCCATGCGATGGAGGCGACGGCGTCGGGATGCTCGACGCCGGCGTTGCGGCGCAATAGTGCCGCCTCGTTGCGCTGAAAACCCGCCTCCCGCACCATGTTCGCTACGCTGGCGCTCACTCGGCTGTTCAAGCCGCTCACCGACACGGCGACGCGTTCTGCGTTGTCGACGTCGCCAACGCCTACCGCCGCCAGCACCTTTCCGGGTTTGCTTGTGGTGTCCAGCAGGATCAGGCCGGCACCGGGATTGTCGGTCAAAGTCTGTTGCAGCGCCTGCAAGTCGGCCAACTTGCCTGGGTTGGTGTGCCAGCCATAGGCATCGAGCCAGCCCTGCTGTAGCCGATCGATTTCGCGTTGCAGCGCAGGAACATTGAGTTGGTTGCGGACGACGACTGGGATGCCGTCCAGGTTGCGGACGGCATCGGGGAACCGTTGCTTGACCTGATCCTGTTCGTTGGGGGTCAGCGACCGCCACCACAAGTTCACTTCTTGCGCAGTGCTGTTCGCCGGCGGCAACGCCGGCAGGTGAGGTGGTTGATGGGCGAGTTGGAGCTCGACTTGCGCAGCGGAGAGGTCGCCGTCGGCACCGCGAATCGCCGCCGCCAGATCCTCGTCGGCGATCTCGGCCGATAACAACAATTGCCGCATGCTTTCAGTCAGTCGCATTGCGGCTTCGAAGATGGTCTGTTGATCGGCGACCGACCGGGAGACCAGGTCGGACGGCAGCACGACCGCGCCGGTGCGGTCGTCGATGATCAGCTGGTTCTCTCGTGCCAGTCCGCGTAGCGCCTGAAGGCGCGATTTGATGGTGGCGACCTCGTCGGCCGATTGTTCGGCCGCGTGCGCGACGGCGTCGCAGGCGTCGGCGTGTTCGTCCAACACCGTCGTGGTGTGGTGGGCCGCCGCCTGCGCGGCGTCGGCGGCGTCGCCACCGAAACTCAGCAGACGCATCGTCTCGCTGAGCGCCGCCGACGCGGTGCGGGTGCCGTGTGCGCGCCTGATCGCGGCGTCGAATACCGTGCGGATCGCCGCGGGATCCCAGCGCTCGATGTCCGCCGGACTCAGCGTCATCCAAGATCGCCGACGCCGTACCGGTCCATCATCAAGAAGGCGACGGCGGCCACCTTCAAGCCGTCGGCATGGTCGCCGAAGCGGGCCAGGTGGCTCGCGCTGCTAGCCGTCCAGCAGTCCAGCAACTGCAACAACGTTCCCGCGGAGGAACCGACCCAGCCCGGGTGGGCGCCGTCGGCGTCGCGATGACTGGACTGCTGCAAGTTCAGCAGTGAGCGGCCGTGGTCGGCCAACTGATCGCCAATCCGGGCCAGCACTTCGGGACTGACCCGTACCTCTTCTGCCATGACTACCCCTCGCCGAGAACAACTTTCGGCAAAGTGTGATCGCAGACAGCGGGGCGGGCGACTCACCATGGTCAGCGCCTGTGCATGACTTGCGGCGCTTGGCGTCAAAGCGTATTACGTATCGGGTGGTGAAGGCATATCGAGCACGGGTTCGGTTTCACTCGCGCCCGTGCATGCCGGCGACAGCGCCGTGCGTGGCGTGGTGGCCGAACACCCGAGCGGGTTGCTCCGCACCGGGTCGGCCTACGTTCCGCACGGTGCGTGAACGCCCCCCGGTCGGGCGTCGTTACTTACGGAACTTGCGCGCCTTGCGCCTGATGCCCACGCCGCCCCACAGCGAGAATCCGTGGATCCGCACGTTCGGGGCGCCCGGACTGCCCCCGTCGACTACGGCGTGGTCGAAGTTGCCCATGATCCCGCGACCCTCGATCTCGACGTTGACCTCCGGCGGCAGCAGGATGGTCTGGGCGCCCATGATCGAGTACGCCTTGATGTCGACTTCGGTCGAGGTGAAGTCGGCGTAGCGCAGGTCCACCACGCCGCTACCCCAGAACGTGAACGTCGTCAGCTTCCTCGGCACGTTCCAGCGACCGCGACGCTCGAAACCGCTCATGATGGCCAGCAGCAACGTGGACGGCGCCGGATTGCACTTACCGCCGCGACGCGCGCTCACGGCTGTGCCGGGCAGATCGGCACGCAGCTGGTCGAGCTCCCGATAGGTCGTCGCCGCGTACGCTTTCGTTAGCCGCTCTTCGTATTCGTTGGGTTGCAGGCGACCCTGCTCGGCCGCGTAGGCCAGCAACTGCGCAATCTGAATGCGATCGGTGTCGGCGGCGCGCGCCAAATCCTCGCGCGTGGCGTTCACATCACGCCGGGCTGGGTTGGTCATCTCACCCGCGAGCTTACGACGTAACAGATTTGCTGCAAGAGGTGTTGGCTAAACTGCAATCTTCGTCCGGCCCAGGCGTCCCGCTCAGGACGAAGAAGCCCAGCTCGGAGGCCTTTTTTCCAGGAACGCGAGCATGCCTTCGCGCGCTTCGCCAGAAACGAACAAGCGGGCGGACTCCTCGGCGAGCCGCTGCGCGTCGCGGTCGAATCCCTCAAGCACGGCGGCGGTCGTCAGCGCCTTGGACGCCGCCAGACCCTGCGGCGATCCGCGGCCGACGTCGGCGACCACCCCGGCCACCGCGGCTTCGACGTCCTCGGCGGCCAGGGTGATCAACCCGATCTCGGCGGCTTCGCTGGCGCCGAACGTTTCACCGGTGAGGTAGTAGCGCGCCGAGGCCCGCGCGGAGAGCTTCGGCAGCAGTGTCAGGGAGATGATCGCCGGCGCGACCCCGATCCTGGCTTCGGTCAGGGCAAAGGTGCTGCGCGGTCCGGCGACCACGATGTCGCACGCTCCCACCAGACCGAATCCGCCCGCCCGCACGTGCCCGTTGATAGCCCCGATCACCGGTCGCGGCGACGCGACGATCGCGCGCAGCAACGCCGTCATCTCCTGTGCACGCGCCACCGCCAGGTCGTACGGGCTGCCTTCGCCGGCCTCACTCAGGTCGGCGCCGGCGCAGAACGTGCCGCCGGTGTGGCCGAGCACCACCACCCGCACCGCCGGGTCGTCAGCGGCGGCCCGCAGCCCGTCGTGCAGTTGGGTGACCAGAGTGGTCGACAGCGCGTTGCGGTTGTGCGGCGAGTTCAGCGTCAGCCTGGCTACCGCGCCGTCGCGCGCGTACTCGACGAGGGTGCCCATCAGTACGAGCGGGGCAGGCCGAGCGAGGTCTGCGCGACGAAGTTCAGCACCATCTCGCGGCTGATCGGCGCGATCCGCGCCAGCCGGGACGCGGTCAGCATCGCGGCCACGCCGTACTCCTTGGTCAGCCCGTTGCCGCCCATGGACTGCACGGCCTGGTCGACCGCCCGGGTGGACGCCTCACCGGCGGCGTACTTGGCCATATTCGCGGCCTGGGCCGCGGCGCCGTCGTCGCCGCTGTCGTACAACGCGGCGGCCTTCTGCATCATCAGCTTGGCCAGTTCGACCTCGATGTGGCACTGCGCCAGCGGATGCGCCAGACCCTGGTGCGCGCCGATCGGGGTGGACCAGACTTGGCGCGTCTTGACGTAATCGACGGCTTTATTCAGCGCGAACCGGCCCATGCCGACGGCGCTGGCCGCGCCCATGATGCGCTCGGGGTTCAGGCCGGCGAACAGCTGCGCGATGGCGGCGTCCTGGGCGCCGACGAGTGCGTCGCTGGGCAGCCGGACGTCGTCGAGGAACACCTGGAACTGCCGCTCGGGGCTGATCAGCTCCATCTCGATCGGCGTGTAGGTGAAGCCGGGGGCGTCGGTGGGCACGACGAACAGCGCCGGCCGCAGCTTGCCGGTTTTCGCCTCTTCGGTGCGGCCCACCACCAGCACCGCCTGCGCCTGGTCGATCCCGGAGATATAGACCTTCTGGCCCTTGAGGATCCAGTCGCTGCCGTCGCGGCGGGCGGTCGTGGTGATCTTGTGGGAGTTGGATCCGGCGTCGGGCTCGGTGATGGCGAACGCCATCGTCAGCGAGCCGTCAGCGATGGACGGGATCCAGCGCTTCTTCTGCTCTTCGGTACCGAACTTGCTGATGATGGTGCCGTTGATGGCAGGTGAGACCACCATCAGTAGCAGCGCGCTGCCCGCGGCCGCCATCTCCTCCATCACGAGCGCCAGTTCGTACATGCCGGCGCCGCCGCCGCCGTACTCCTCGGGCAGGTTCACTCCGAGGAAGCCGAGTTTGCCTGCCTCGTGCCACAATTCGTCGGTGTGCTCCTGGGCGCGCGCCTTCTTCAGGTAGTACTCGGCGCCGTAGCCCGCCGCCCACTCCGACACGGCTTTGCGCAGCGCCTGGCGGTCTTCGTTCTCGATGAAACTGGTATCAATCATTGTGGATCTCCTTCTGATTCGGGCGCTTCCACGCGTGCCAGCACGGCGCCCACTTCGACTTGTTGACCGGTGGAGACATTGAGTTCGGCAAGCACGCCGTCGTTCGGCGCGGTGATCGTGTGTTCCATCTTCATCGCCTCCAGCCAGATGAGCGGCTGTCCGGCGGTGACGGTGTCGCCGACGTCAGCACCGACGCGGATCACGTTGCCGGGCATGGGTGCGACCAAGGAGCCTTGCGCGACGGCCGAGTCGGGCTCGGGGTACCGAGGCAACGCGACCAGGTGCACCGGACCGCGTGCGGAGTCGACGTAGACGTCGTTGTGGTAGCGCGCCACGGCGAAGCGGCGGCCAACCCCGTTTTCGGCCAGCACCACTTCGTCGGGTGTCGCCGAGACCAGCTGCACGGTCGGATCGTCGGGCAGCGCCAACGCCGTTCGGGTGTAACGGTATTGGACTCGCTGCTCGCTGTCGTCGTCGTCCCGGTAGGTCTTGACCTGGAAGCCCGACGCGAGATTGCGCCAGCCGCTGGGCAGCGATCCGAACACCTTGGCGGTGGCGCGGTTGTGGGCGGCGTCGGCCAGCGCGGCGGCGATCGCCGACAACCGAACCGTCGCCGCGTCGGCCAGTGGCGCCGACAGCTCGGCCAACCCGTGGGTGTCGAAAAACGCTGTGTCGGTGGCACCGTCGAGGAATGCCGGGTGGCGCAGCACGTTCACCAGCAGCTCACGGTTGGTGCGCAGACCGTGCACCTGGGCGCGGGCCAGCGCGTCGGCGAGCACCAGCGCCGACTGGCGCCGAGTCGGCGCATACGAGATGACCTTGGCCAACATCGGGTCGTAGAAAATCGACACGGCCGAACCGTCGACGATGCCGGAGTCGAGCCGGATCCCGGTCCGGTGGCCCAGGGTTTCGAACTGGGTGCGTACCGAGGGCACGTGGATCCTGTGCACGGTGCCGGCCTGCGGCTGCCAGCCGCGCGCCGGATCCTCGGCATAGAGCCGGACTTCGATCGAATGCCCGTGCGCAACAGACGGTTCGGCGTCCAAGCGACCGCCGTCGGCCACGTCAATCTGCAGCTCGACCAGGTCGAGCCCGGTGGTCTCCTCGGTGACCGGGTGCTCGACCTGAAGGCGGGTGTTCATCTCCAGGAAGAAGAACTCGCCCTCGTCGTCGGCGAGGAACTCCACGGTGCCGGCCCCGGTGTAGTTGATCGCGGACGCGGCCAACCGGGCCGCTTCGAACAGCTTGGCCCGCATGCCCGGTGTCCGCTCCACCAGCGGCGAGGGTGCCTCTTCAATGACTTTCTGGTGGCGACGCTGAATGGAGCATTCGCGCTCACCGACAGCCCACACGGTGCCGTGCGCGTCGGCCATCACCTGCACCTCGATGTGATGCCCGGTGGGCAGGTAGCGCTCGCAGAACACCGTCGGATCACCGAACGCGGATTGGGCTTCGCGTTGCGCGGCCTCCACTTCACCTGCCAAGGCGGACAATTCGTGCACCACCCGCATGCCGCGGCCGCCGCCGCCCGCGGACGCTTTGACGAGCACCGGCAACTGGTCCTGGGTGACGGTGTCGGGGTCGAGTTCGTCGAGCACCGGAACCCCGGCGGCGGACATCAGCTTCTTGGATTCGATCTTGGAACCCATCGCCCGCACGGCGTCCACCGGCGGTCCGATCCAGGTCAGGCCTGCCTGTTGGACGGCGGCGGCGAATTCGGCGTTCTCCGAGAGGAATCCGTAGCCGGGGTGGATGGCGTCGGCGCCGGCGGCGTGTGCGGCCGCGATCAGAGCTTCGGCGTTGAGGTAGTCGTTGGTCTGCGGCAGCCGGACCCGGGCGTCGGCCTCGGCGACATGCGGCGCGGCGACGTCCGGGTCGGTGTAGACGGCAACGGTCCCCAGGCCCAGCCTCCGGCAGGTGGCGAAGACCCGACGGGCGATCTCGCCGCGGTTGGCGACCAGCACTCGAGTGATCATGGGACTCACATCCGGAAGACGCCGAAGTTCGACGTCCCCTTGATCGGGCCATTGGCGATGGCGGACAAGCAGATTCCCAACACGGTGCGGGTGTCGCGCGGGTCGATCACCCCGTCGTCGTAGAGCATCCCGGACAGGACCAGCGGCAGCGACTCCGCCTCGATCTGGCCCTCGACCGCGGCCCGCATCGCCGCGTCGGCGTCCTCGTCGACCTGCTGACCGCGGGCTTCGGCCGCCGCGCGGGCCACGATGGACAACACCCCGGAAAGTTGGGCGCCGCCCATCACCGCGGATTTCGCGCTCGGCCAGGCGAACAGGAACCGCGGGTCGTACGCGCGCCCACACATGCCGTAGTGGCCGGCGCCGTATGACGCGCCGAGCAGCAGCGAGATGTGCGGGACCTTCGAATTGGACACGGCGTTGATCATCATCGAGCCGTGCTTGATCATCCCGCCTTCTTCGTAGTCCTTGCCCACCATGTAGCCGGTGGTGTTGTGCAAGAACAACAGTGGCGTGTCAGACCGGTTGGCCAACTGGATGAACTGGGTGGCTTTCTGGGATTCCTCGCTGAACAGCACGCCGCGGGCGTTGGCCAGGATTCCGACCGGGTAACCATGCAGCTGGGCCCAACCGGTGACCAACGAAGAGCCGTACAGCGGCTTGAATTCGTCGAATTCGGAGCCGTCGACGATGCGGGCGATCACCTCGCGCGGGTCGAACGGGATGCGTAGGTCTGCGGGCACGATGCCGATGAGTTCTTCGGTGTCGAACAGCGGCTCGGTGACTTCCCGCGGCTCCGGTCCCTGCTTCTTCCAGTTCAACCGCGCCACGATACGACGCCCGATGCGGATGGCGTCGGGCTCATCGATCGCGAAGTAGTCGGCCAGACCCGAGATGCGGGCGTGCATTTCGGCACCGCCGAGAGATTCGTCGTCGGACTCCTCGCCGGTGGCCATCTTCACCAGTGGGGGACCGGCCAGGAACACCTTGGAGCGTTCCTTGATCATCACCACGTGATCGGACATGCCCGGCACGTATGCACCGCCCGCGGTGGAGTTGCCGAATACCAGTGCGATGGTGGGGATTCCGGCCGCCGACAGCCGGGTCAGGTCGCGGAACATCCGTCCACCCGGGATGAAGATCTCTTTCTGGGTGGGCAGATCCGCACCACCGGACTCCACCAGTGAGATCACCGGCAGCCGGTTCTCGAAGGCGATCTGGTTCGCCCGCAAGATCTTCTTCAGCGTCCAGGGATTGCTGGTACCGCCTTTGACCGTGGGGTCGTTGGCGACGATCATGCACTCCACGCCTTCGACGACACCGATTCCGGTGACCGTGCTGGCACCCACCTTGAACGCGCTGCCCCAGGCCGCCAGCGGGCTCAACTCCAGGAACGCCGAGTCCGGGTCGACGAGCAGCTCGACGCGCTCGCGCGCCGTCAGCTTGCCCCGGGCATGGTGGCGCTCAACGTATTTCGGTCCGCCGCCCTCGACGGCGTTGGCGAATTCGGCTGCGATCTCGTCGAGTTTGGTCGTGGTGGCCGCGGCGGCGTCGTTGAAGGCATCGGCGGACGGATCGAGGGTGGACCTCAGCACGGTCATGATTGGTATCCCAGGAGTTTGGCGGCCAGGGCGGTGAGGATTTCGGTGGTTCCGCCGCCGATGCCGATGATTCTCATGTCCCGGTACTGGCGTTCGATCTCTGACTCCGCCATGTACCCCATGCCGCCGAACAACTGGACGCCTTGATTGGCCACCCACTCGCCGGCCTCGACGGCAGTGTTCTTGGCGAAGCACACCTCGGCGATCAGGTTGTCCTCTCCGGCCAACTGACGTTCCACGACATGCCGGGCGTAGACACGGGCGACGTCGATGCGCCGCGCCATCTCGGCGAGCGTGTTCTGCACCGCCTGCCGCGAAATCAACGGCCGGCCAAAAGTTTCCCGGTCGCGACACCATTGCGCGGTGATGTCCAGGCAGCGCTGCGCACTCGAATATGCTTGCGCGGCAAGGCCGATGCGTTCGGAGACGAATGCCTGTGCGATCTGCAGGAAGCCGCTGTTCTCCGCCCCGACGAGGTTCGCGACGGGCACCCGGACGTCGGTGTACGAGAGCTCGGCGGTATCGGAGGACCGCCAGCCCATCTTGTCCAGCTTTCGGCTCACCTCGAAGCCGGGCGTGTCCTTGTCGACGACGACCAGCGAAACTCCGCCCGCGCCGGGCCCGCCGGTGCGTACCGCGGTCACGACGAAGTCGGCGCGCACCCCCGAAGTGATGTAGGTCTTGGCCCCGTTGATCACGTAGTGATCGCCGTCCCGCACGGCCGATGTCCGCAGATGCCCGACGTCGGATCCGCCGCCGGGTTCGGTGATGGCCAATGAGCCGATCTTCTCGCCGGCCAACGTCGGACGCACGTAGGTGTCGATCAGTCGCTCATCGCCGGATGCGATCATGTGCGGCACCGCGATCCCGCAGGTGAACAGCGAGGCGAACACCCCGCCCGGCGCGCCGGACTGGTGCATTTCCTCGCAGATGATCACCGCGTCGACGCCGTCCCCGCCGCCACCACCGACCGCCTCGGGGAAGTTCGCCCCCAGCAGGCCCGCCTCACCCGCACGCCGGTGCAGGTCGCGGGGAAGATCACCGGTGCGTTCCCATTCGTCGATGTTGGGCAGGATTTCCCGTTCGGCGAACGACCGCACGGTCTTTCGCAACTGTTCGCGTTCGGGGGTGGTCCAGATGCTCACAACAACCTCTCCGGAATGTCGACGTGGCGGCTGCGCAACCATTCACCCAGCCCCTTGGCCTGCGGGTCGAAGCGCGCCTGGTAGGCGACGCCTTGGCCGAGGATTCCCTCGATCACGAAATTCACCGCCCGCAGATTGGGCAATACGTGCCGGGTCACTTCCAGGCCGCCCGCTTCGGGAAGAAGTTCCTTGAGCAGTTCGACGGTCAAGGTGTTGGCCAGCCACCGCCACTGCTCGTCGGTGCGGACCCACACCCCCACATTGGCCGAGCCGCCCTTGTCACCACTGCGCGCGCCCGCGATCAGTCCCAGCGGCACCCGCCGGGTCGGTCCGGCCGGCAACGGCTCCGGCAGGGCCGGCGCAGCCGCCGGTTCCAGCACCAAAGTGTCTGCGGCAGGCTCGATCTCGATACGCGTACCGTCAGCGTGCACCGCGACGTGCGGCACCAGGCCGGCGTCGACATAGCCGGGAGTGAACACCCCGTACACCTGACCGTCGCCGGGCGGGGCGGTGGCGGTGAATCCCGGATAGCTGGCCAGCGCCAATTCGACTGCGGCACCGGAGAATTTGCGTCCCACGTTGGCGGGGTCGGGGTCACGCACGACGCAGCTGAGCAGCGCGCTGGCGGTCTGTTCGGTGTCCGCGTCGGGGCGGTCGGTGCGCGACAGTGTCCACTCCAACTCGGCGGGCTGCACCGTCATCGTGGCCTCGAGCTGGCGTCGCACCAACTCCGCTTTCGCCTCGATGTCCAGTCCGGTCAGCACGAACGTCATGGAGTTGCGGAATCCGCCGATGCTGTTCAGCGACACCTTCAGTGTCGGCGGGGGCGGTTCGCCGACGACGCCGCTGATGCGGACCCGGTCAGGTCCGTCCTGGGCGAGCTGGACGCTGTCCATCCGGGCCGTCACGTCCGGGTTGGCGTAGCGGGCGCCGGTGATCTCGTAGAGCAGTTGGGCGGTGACAGAGTCGACGCTGACCAGGCCGCCGGTGCCGGCATGCTTGGTGATCACCGCCGATCCGTCGGCGTCGACCTCGGCCAGCGGGAAGCCGGGGTAGGTCAGGTCCGGTATCTCGGTGAAGAAGGAGAAGTTGCCGCCAGTGGCCTGGGTGCCGCACTCGATGACGTGGCCGGCGACGACGGCGCCGGCGAGCCGGTCGTAGTCGGTGCGGCCCCAACCGAAGTGCGCGGCGGCCGACCCGACGATCACCGAAGCGTCGGTGACCCGGCCGGTGACCACGACGTCGGCGCCGGCGGCCAGGCAGTCCGCGATGCCCCATCCGCCCAGGTAGGCGTTGGCCGTCAGGGGTGAACCCAGTCCCAGTTCGGCGGCGCGGGGTTGCAGGTCGTCGCCCTCGACGTGGGCCACCCGGACCGGGACACCCAGCCGCTCGGCCAGGGCGCGCACCGCGTCGGCCAGTCCGGCGGGGTTGAGGCCGCCGGCGTTGGCGACGATGCGCACCCCACGCTCGTGGGCCAGGCCCAGACACTCCTCGAGCTGGGTCAGGAAGGTCTTCGCGTAGCCGCGGTCGGGATTTTTCATCCGGTCGCGGCCCAGAATCAGCATGGTCAGCTCGGCCAGATAGTCGCCGGTGAGATAGTCCACCTCACCGCCGGTGAGCATTTCGCGCATGGCTGAAAGCCGGTCACCGTAGAAACCGGAGCAGTTCGCGATACGCACGGCACCAGAACGGGCCAATGCGCGTCCTCCCTCCGTCGGGATCGATCAACCAACCAACCGGTAGGTTAGCGGGTACCGCCGGTGTCGCGTCAACCGGCTCGGACCCCCGCAAAGCCTCCGACCCGGCCCGATTTTGGCGACCAGCAGGTCCACCGACTATCCTGATCGGCAACTGTCGCCACGCGGGCGAAGGATGCCGCGCGACACACCCGACCGAAACCCCGAACGAGGAGTCAGGCCCGACCATGGCCACACCCAAGCGCAGGATGTCGCGCTCGAATACCCGCAGCCGGCGCTCGCAGTGGAAGGCCACCGCCACCGAGCTGGTGGGCGTCAACGTTGCCGGTCAAAAACACAAGGTGCCGCGGCGGCTGCTCAAGGCCGCTCGCCTGGGCCTGATCGACCTCGACAAGCGCTGACAAAGCGGCTGACAAACGCTGGATTGACCGACTCCTCAGCGGACCACCGGGTGGCCCGCTTTGTCGTCCGGTCGGCGCGCCTCTCAGCCCGCTCTCAGGCCTTCGTACGACACTGAGCCCCGTGCGAATACTTGTCGTCGACGACGACCGTGCGGTGCGCGAGTCGCTGCGCAGGTCGCTTGCCTTCAACGGCTACTCGGTGGAACTGGCCCATGACGGCGTGGAGGCGCTCGAGCGAATTGCCAGCGACCGGCCCGATGCGGTCGTTCTGGATGTGATGATGCCGCGGCTGGACGGCCTGGAGGTGTGCCGTCAGCTCCGCAGCACCGGCGACGACCTGCCCATCCTGGTGCTGACGGCGCGCGATTCCGTCTCCGAGCGCGTGGCAGGTCTGGACGCCGGAGCCGACGACTACCTGCCCAAGCCGTTCGCCCTGGAAGAACTGCTGGCCCGGATGCGGGCGCTGCTGCGCCGCACCAAGCCCGAGGACGTCGCGGAATCGGTGGCGATGCGGTTCTCCGATCTGACCCTGGACCCGGTGACCCGCGAGGTCACCCGCGGCCAGCGCCGAATCAGCCTCACCCGAACCGAATTCGCGTTGCTGGAGATGCTGATCGCCAATCCGCGCCGGGTGCTGACCCGCAGCCGCATCCTGGAAGAGGTCTGGGGATTCGATTTCCCCACCTCAGGCAATGCTCTGGAGGTGTACGTCGGGTACCTACGGCGTAAGACCGAGGCCGACGGCGAGCCGCGGCTGATCCACACCGTGCGCGGTGTGGGTTACGTGCTACGCGAAACACCGCCCTGATGCTCGGTTTCCGCCGCAAACGGCGCGCGCCGCTGCGAGCGACGAGCTCCCTGTCGCTGCGGTGGCGGGTGATGCTGCTGGCGATGTCCATGGTGGCGATGGTGGTCGTGCTGATCTCCTTCGCCGTCTACGCGGTGATCTCGGCCGCGCTGTACACCGACCTCGACAACCAGCTGCAGAGCCGTGCCCAGCTGCTCATCGCCAGCGGTTCGCTGGCGGCCGATCCGGGCAAGGCCATCGAGGGCACCGCCTATTCGGACGTCAACGCGATGCTGGTGAACCCGGGCCGGTCCATCTACACCGCCAACCAGCCGGGACAGACCCTGCCCGTCGGAACCCCGGAGAAGGCGGTCATCCGCGGAGACCTGTTCATGTCCCGGCGCACCGCCGCCGGTCAGCGGGTGCTTGCCATCCATCTGCCCAACGGCAGCTCGTTGCTCATCTCCAAGAGCCTCGAGCCCACCGAACACGTGATGAGCAGACTGCGTTTCGTGCTCGTGATGGTCGGCGGCGTCGGCGTGGCGGTGGCCGCGGTGGCCGGCGGAATGGTCACCCGGGCCGGCCTGCGTCCGGTCGGCCGGCTCACCGAGGCGGCCGAACGGGTGGCCCGCACCGACGACCTGCGTCCGATCCCGGTCTTCGGCAGCGACGAGCTGGCCCGGCTCACCGAGGCGTTCAACCTGATGCTGCGTGCGCTGGCCGAATCGCGGGAACGCCAGGCGCGGCTGGTCACCGACGCCGGACACGAATTGCGTACACCGCTCACGTCCTTGCGGACCAACGTCGAACTGCTGATGGCCTCGATGGCCCCCGGCGCCCCGCGGCTGCCCGAACAGGAGATGGTCGACCTGCGCGCCGACGTCCTGGGTCAGATCGAGGAATTGTCGACGCTGGTCGGCGATCTGGTGGACCTGACCCGCGGTGATGCCGGCCAAGCCGTGCACGAGCCGGTCGACATGACCGACGTCATCGACCGCAGTCTGGAACGAGTTCGTCGTCGTCGCAACGACATTCACTTCGACGTCGAGGTCGTTCCGTGGCAGGTCTACGGTGATCCGGCCGGGCTGTCGCGGGCTGCGTTGAACCTGATGGACAACGCCGCCAAGTGGAGTCCGCCGGGTGGTCGGGTGGGAGTGCGGCTGCGTCAACTCGACCCGTCCCACGCCGAACTGGTGGTCTCCGACCACGGTCCCGGCATCCCGCCGCAGGAGCGGCGCCTGGTGTTCGAGCGGTTCTACCGGTCCGCCTCCGCGCGCGCGATGCCGGGCTCGGGTCTGGGACTGGCGATCGTCAAGCAGGTGGTGCTCAACCATGGTGGATCGCTGCGTGTCGAGGACACCGAACCGGGCGCCCAGCCGCCCGGGACTTCGATCTACGTGCTGCTACCCGGCCGCCCGATGCCCAGTGCGGTGTATCCGCCGACCGACAGTGACACAAATCACGGCGACCCGGAGAGCTCACGGGGTTCGGCGAATGTCATCTCAGTGGATTCTTAGTCCGCGCGCGCAGGGTGGTTGTGCAGTTAGTGTTGAAAACCAAGCCATGCAAGCAACGCATGCTCGAGTAGGCCTTGAAGCCCCAAGTAGTAGAGGAAGAGCGTCTTAGCGACATGACGAATCACCCGAGGTATTCGCCACCGCCGCAGCAGCCGGGTTACAGCGCCACGCCTAATCAGCCTGTGCCTCCCGCCTATGCCCAGGGGCAGCAAAGCTACAACCAGCAGTTCGACTGGCGCTATCAGCCGTCGCCGCAGCAGCCGTTTCGTTCCTTCGATCCGCTCAGCGGCACCGGCGCGGGCCCGATACCCCACAACACGGGTTCCGGGCCGCTGCCCGGCGCGACGGGTTCGCGCCCGATACCGACCGTCACGGGGCCCGGACCGCTCCCCGGTCCGACCATGTCGGGTCCGATCCCGGGGATGCTGCCGCCGATGGCACCGCCGCCGCGGCGGCGTCGGTCCGGAGGCCTGATCTTCGGTGCGCTGGCCATCGCGGTGGTATCGGCCGGCATCGGCGGCGCGGCCGCGACCGTCGTCGAATTGGGCCACCAATCCGGGTCCGGCAGAGGCACTTCGGCGTCGCCGGGGGCGGCGCCGAGTGTTCCGGCCGCCAACATGCCCGCAGGCTCGGTCGAGCAGGTCGCAGCCAAGGTGGTGCCCAGCGTCGTCATGCTCGAGACCGACCTGGGCCGCGCGTCCGAGGAAGGCTCCGGGGTCATCCTGTCGGCTGACGGGCTGATCCTGACCAACAACCACGTCGTCGCGGCAGCGGCCAAACCGCCCGCCAACAGTCCGCCGCCGAAGACCACCGTGACCTTCTCCGACGGCCGTACCGCGTCGTTCAGCGTGGTCGGTGCCGATCCGACCAGTGACATCGCCGTCATCCGGGTGCAGGGCGTCTCCGGCTTGACCCCGATCTCGATGGGCTCTTCGTCGGGACTGCGGGTCGGCCAACCGGTGTTGGCGATCGGGTCGCCGCTGGGACTGGCCGGCACGGTCACCACCGGCATCGTCAGCGCGCTCAACCGGCCGGTGTCCACCACGGGCGAGGCCGGCAACCAGAACACCGTGCTGGATGCGATTCAGACCGACGCCGCGATCAACCCGGGCAACTCCGGCGGGGCCCTGGTCAACATGAGCAGCCAGCTGGTCGGCATCAACTCGGCCATCGCCACGCTGGGCGCCGATTCCGGCGACGCGCAGAGCGGCTCGATCGGGCTCGGCTTCGCGATCCCGGTCGACCAGGCCAAACGGATCGCCGACGAGTTGATCAGCACCGGCAAGGCGTCGCACGCCTCGCTGGGCGTTCAGGTCACCACCGACAAGGACGCCCCGGGTGCCAAGGTGATGGAGGTGGTGGCCAACGGCGCCGCGGCCAACGCCGGTGTGCCCAAGGGTGTCATCGTCACCAAGGTCGACGACCGGCCGATCAACAGCGCCGACGCGTTGGTTGCCGCGGTGCGTTCCAAAGCGCCCGGCGACAAAGTGTCGCTGACCTATCAAGATCCCGCGGGTGGCAGCCGCACGGTGCAAGTCACGCTCGGAAAGGCGGACCAGTGATGAAGGTCGAGGGGCAGCTGTCAGACCTCGGATATACGGTGGCACCCATGGAACAGGGCGCGGAGTTGGTTGTCGGGCGGGCGCTGGTCGTCGTCGTCGACGACCGCACCGCGCACGGCGACGAGGACCACAGCGGCCCGCTGGTCACCGAATTGCTGACCGAGGCCGGGTTCGTCGTCGACGGTGTGGTGGCGGTCGAGGCCGACGAGGTCGAGATCCGCAACGCGTTGAACACCGCCGTCATCGGCGGGGTGGACCTGGTGGTGTCTGTCGGCGGGACGGGAGTCACGCCGCGCGACGTCGCACCCGAGGCCACCCGCGAGATCCTGGACCGGGAAATCCTGGGCATCGCCGAGGCCATCCGCGCCTCGGGTCTGTCGGCCGGCATCACCGATGCCGGGCTGTCACGCGGGCTGGCCGGGGTCTCCGGCAGCACGTTGGTGGTCAACCTGGCCGGGTCGCGATACGCGGTGCGCGACGGGATGGCAACGCTGAATCCGCTCGCGGCCTACATCATCGGCCAGCTGTCCAGCCTGGAGATCTGAGTCCGGCTCAAGCGTCGGCGCGGGGCCCGTGCTCGGGCCGTGGTGACAACTCGAAAGCTCCCTGAGCCCCGCCGTGCCGACCCGAGCTGCTGCCGCCGGTCTGGCTCGCGAGCAGGTCGCGGATCTCCTGGAGCAGGACGACCTGCGCGTCGTCGGCCTGCTCGACCTCGCCCTGCTTGCGCAGCTTGCTGTAGGGCAGCACCACCAGGAAATACACGACCGCCGCGACCAGGAAGAAGTTGATCGCCGACGACAGCACGACGTTGAAGTCGATGTACTTGGCGGATTCTCCCTCGCCGGCGATGTGGATCTTCAGCAGCCCGACCTGTGACGTCTGACCGACGCCGATCGAGCTGACCAGCGGTTTGATGATGCTGTCGGTGAAGGCAGTGACCAGCGCCGTGAACGCAGTACCGATGACCACCGCGACCGACAGGTCGACGATATTGCCCCGCGACAGAAACTCCTTGAACCCTTTGAGCATCAGTACGTCCTTTCTGCAATGGGCCCACATTGATCCGGAATTCCAACCCCGAATGAAAACCTAGCTCAGTCGGCACCGTTTGCCATGATGCCGTGCTGGTCGCCACGCCCACGGATCGCGCAGTCGATCAGCGTCGAGAAGGCCTGCCGGCTCGCGGAATCGGGCAGGCCGACCAATTCCTCGCGCGCCTGATCGGCTGTCGCCGCTGCCTCGGCCGCGGCCAGGGCGTGCGAGAGGTGGGACGCCGTGCCGACCAACCTGCCCAACCGGGACAGACGCTGGACCACGTCGGCTGAGGCGCCGGCGCACAGCGCACCCAACTGACCGCACGCGGCGATGAGGGAACCGGTCCGCTCCCGCGCGACCCGCAGGTGGTGCTCGGCCGGGTCGGCGCCCGGCGAGACACCTCGCGTCTGGCGCATCTGCCCGGAGACCAACTCGGCGAAGGTCTCGGCGATCACCGCGAAGGCCTGCGGGCCCAGCCGGGAACCCAACCGCGACGCCACCGCGTACCGGTAGTCGCCTGCCAGGATTGCCAGGTTGGTGTTCCACCGGGCCGCCGCATCGTCGGCGACGGCAACGTCGTCGGCAACCGCGGAGTGACACAGCGTCGCCAGGTGGATCAACTCGAGAGCCGCGCCCACGACCGTGACCTGCCAGGAATCGGGTTCGGGACCTAGTTGCGCGGCAAGCACGGTGAAGAGCGGCCGCAGTTCGGTGTCCCCGGCGTCGAACGGATGCTGCATCGCTTCGCGGATCATCTCGTCACCGTCGCCGAGTTCGCTGCTGATCAGATCCTCGATCCGGGCGACACCGTCGCGGACGCCGGCGGCGAACCGCGTGTCGCCCAGCTGCAGACAGTCGAGCACGCTTTCTGAGGTAAGGCTCACCTGTCCAACATAGGGGCTACCGCGGCGCGGTGCCGAATTGCGTTGCCGCGGCGGGGATTCAGTGCAGGACGACGGTGACGGCCCGGCCCAGTGCCGCCGCGGCCACCCCGGCTGCGATCCGGCCCGGCAGCGCCACCAGCAGCACCCGATCGGATCCTGGGGATTTCTGCGGTGCCGAGATCAACACCACGACGGCATCAGTTGCCAGCATCCGCGAAGCGACGGGTGTGTCGGTGTCCGGCGCGGCGAGAACGTCGACGACGTCGCCGACCCGCAGCAGGTCGACCAGGGCGGTGTCCGACAGATGCAGCGGCACGATCCGGGCGCCCGGACCGGCAGTGGAATCGGCCAACCGGCTCCCCAGCAGCCGGACGTCGGTGAGGACTTCCCCGCGCCGGGCGGGACCGGCCAGCGTCACACCGAGCACGACCTCGAGGCTGGTCTGCGAGCCGTCCGGAATCGACGTCGGCGAGCGCTGTTCCAGCCGCACGTCGCCGGCGGTCAGCGCGGTGCCGGGTTTCAGATCGTGGACGGCGACCACCACGTCGACCCGGGTGCCGTCGGGGTCGGGGCGCACCGCAGCAACGCCGGCCAGCACGACGAGCCCGCCCGCGGCGATGCGCCGGGCCAGCACGGTTCGAGTCCAGTCCGGGCGGACGAATGCCGAGATCCGGCTGAGCAGTGTGGGATTGAGTGACGGTTCCCGCACGCCGTCACACGTTAAGCGGCGTTTCGCTATGACGCCGCCGGCTCAGAGGCCGACTGTGGATAACCGCGGAAGCGTCAGCTCGACGCGGCCGTTGCCGAGGCCGTGGAGGTGCTGGCTTTCTCGGTCGAACCCGACGATTTGCTGTCGCTGGAGGACTTGGTTTCTGAGGTCGAGGTCGAATCGCTCGTCGAGGAGCCGTTGGTCGCGCTCTTCTCTTTCTTGCCGGCCTCGCGGCTGTCGGTGCGGTAGAACCCGCTGCCCTTGAACACCACCCCGACCGAATTGAACAGTTTGCGCAGCCGGCCTGAGCACTTGTCGCAGGTGGTCAGCGCGTCCTCGGTGAAGGCCTGCACCTTGTCGAAGCGGTTGTCGCATTCGGTGCACGCGTAGCTGTACGTGGGCACAAAAACCTCCGGATGATAATAAGCCTGAGTTAGCACTCTACCGTCTCAAGTGCTAGAACCGCCACGTGATACCGATCATTCCCCGATCGGCAGAGCGACCATCCCCGATGCGGGTGTGAGCACGTGACTCATCGGGACATCGTGTCGTTCGGACGGCAACTCGTCGACCAGTTCCGCATCCCGCACCACCGCGACCAGCATCGCCTGCGGGTCGCGCACCGCCAGCGACCGGTCGTAGAAACCGCGGCCCCGGCCCAGCCGGGTACCGCGCCGGTCCACCGCCAGCGCCGGCAGCAGCACCACCGCGGCTTCTCCCAGGGCCGTCTCCGGTAGCCACGGCTCGGGCGGTTCGAGCAACCCCCAGCGTCCGGTCACCAGTCGGCCGGGGAAGTACTCACCCCAGCGCAGCGGCAGCGGCGTGTCGTCGGCGGCCGTTCGCGCTACCGGCAACAGCACGCGGCCCGCCCGGCGCAGCAACACGTCGAGCATGTCGACCGATCCGGGTTCCGATCCCACCGGCACATAGGCGCATACGGTGACACCGCTGCTCAGAGTGCGTTCCAGATGATCGCTGAGCATCCTGGCCTCGGCGGCGCGCACGTCGTCGGCAACGTGCCGCCGGGCCCGGGACAGTCGGTCCCGCAACGCAGCCTTGCTCGCGGTGGTCATCGCTCTAACGATGACAGACCGCCCGCGGCTGCGGCGTTCTCGCCGACCATGCGCCCGTGCCGGGCTATGGTTGTGAACGATGTCACGCCCTCAAGTCCCGGTCCCGTTCACGGCGATCGTCCCCGCTGCCGGCTTGGGAACTCGATTTCTGCCCGCGACCAAGACCGTTCCCAAGGAGCTGTTGCCCGTCGTCGACACCCCCGGCATCGAGCTGGTCGCCGCCGAGGCGGCCGACGCCGGCGCCGAACGTCTGGTGATCATCACCTCGGAAGGCAAGGACGGCGTCGTCGCCCACTTCGTCGAGGATCTGGTGCTGGAGGGGACCCTCGAGGCCCGCGGTAAGAAGGCCATGCTGGCCAAGGTTCGTCGTGCCCCGGCGCTGATCAAGGTCGAGTCCGTGGTGCAGGCCGAGCCGCTCGGGTTGGGGCATGCCATCAGTTGCGTGGAACCGACCCTGACCGCCGACGAAGACGCCGTCATGGTGCTGCTGCCCGACGACCTGGTACTGCCGACCGGGGTCTTGGAGACGATGTCGCAGGTGCGTGCGCAGTACGGCGGCACGGTGCTGTGCGCCATCGAGGTGTCGCCGGAAGAGATCAGCGCCTACGGCGTTTTCGACGTCGACCCGATACCCGAGGCCACCGACGTGTTGCGGGTCAAGGGCATGGTGGAAAAGCCCAAGACCGAACACGCGCCCTCGCTGTTCGCCGCCGCGGGCCGGTATGTGCTCGACCGCGCGATTTTCGACGCCCTGCGCCGCATCGACCGTGGGGCCGGCGGCGAAGTGCAGCTCACCGATGCCATTGCGCTTCTGATCGCCGAAGGCCACCCGGTACACGTGGTCGTGCACCGCGGATCCCGACACGACTTGGGAAATCCCGGCGGCTACCTCAAGGCTGCGGTTGACTTTGCTTTGGATCGTGACGACTACGGCCCGGAACTGCGGCGGTGGTTGGTGGCGCGATTGGGCCTGACCGAACAGTAGCCGGCAAGCCGGCGCGCGGGTTCAGGTCCGCACGGCAGGAAGGCGCGCACTGTGCGTTCTGTGGAAGAGCAACAGGCCCGGATATCGGCAGCCGCGGTGGCTCCGAGGCCGATCAGAGTTGCCATTGCCGAGGCGCAAGGACTGTTGTGCGCCGAAGAGGTCGTGACCGAGCGTCCGTTGCCCGGTTTCGACCAAGCCGCCATCGACGGGTACGCGGTGCGCAGCGTCGACGTGCTCGGTGTCGGTGATTCCGGACCGGTCGAGGCCGTCGGCGAGGACGGCAGCATCGAGGGTCGGGAAGTGGTGACCCTGCCGGTCATGGGCACCATCGAAGCCGGAGCGCGTACCCCCAGCCGGCTGCAACCACGCCAGGCTGCCCGGGTGCAGACCGGGGCGCCGCTGCCGACCCTGGCCGACGCGGTGTTGCCGCTGCGCTGGACCGACGGCGGGATGAACCGGGTACGGATTCTGCGTGGCGCGCCGTCGGGCGCCTATGTCCGTCGCACCGGCGACGACGTGCAGCCCGGCGACGTGGCGGTGCGGTCCGGGACGATCATCGGCGCTGCCCAGGTCGGCTTGCTGGCGGCCGTCGGTCGCGAACGGGTGCTGGTGCACCCGCGCCCGCGACTGTCGGTGATGGCCGTGGGCGGTGAACTCGTGGACATCTCGCGCAACCCGGGAAACGGGCAGGTCTACGACGTCAACTCCTACGCGCTGGCCGCCGCGGGCCGCGACGCCGGCGCCGAGGTGAATCGGGTCGGCATCGTCAGCAACAACCCCAAGGAACTCGGCGAGATCGTCGAAGGCCAGCTCAGTCGCGCCGAAGTGCTGGTGATCGCCGGCGGAGTGGGCGGCGCGGCGGCCGAGGCGGTGCGCTCGGTGCTGTCCGAGCTCGGTGACATGGAGGTCGTGCGGGTGGCCATGCATCCGGGCTCGGTCCAGGGGTTCGGGCAGCTCGGCCGCGACGGGGTGCCGACGTTTCTGCTGCCGGCCAATCCGGTCAGCGCGTTGGTGGTGTTCGAGGTGATGGTCCGCCCGCTGATCCGGCTGTCGCTGGGCAAGCGGCATCCGATGCGCCGGGTCGTACAGGCGCGCACGTTGTCGCCGATCACCTCGGTGGCCGGGCGCAAAGGTTATCTGCGCGGCCAACTAATGCGGGATCAGGAGAGCGGGGAGTATCTCGTCCAGGCCTTGGGCGGGGCGCCCGGCGCGTCGTCACACCTGTTGGCCACGCTTGCCGAGGCGAACTGTCTGGTGGTGGTTCCCAGCGGCGCCGAGCAGATCCGCACCGGGGAAATCGTCGACGTCGCCTTCCTGGCTCAGCACGGCTGAGCGTCGATCGGTCCCCGTGAACCTGCTGCGGTCCAGCTCCCGGCATCCTGGTTGGCCGATGAGTGTCGGTCCGCTGCGGGTGGCCGCTGGGGTGATCCGGTTACGAGCAGTGCGGATGCGCGACGGCGCGCAATGGAGCCGGATCCGGCTGGCCGACCGCGCGCAGCTCGAGCCGTGGGAACCCAGCGCCGACGGCGACTGGTCTATCCGGCACAACGTTGCGGCGTGGCCGACGGTGTGCTCGGGGCTGCGTGCCGAAGCGCGCAAGGGACGGATGCTGCCCTACGTCATCGAACTCGACGGGCAATTCTGCGGGCAGTTGACCATCGGCAACGTCACGCACGGGGCGTTGCGCTCGGCGTGGATCGGTTATTGGGTGTCCAGCGAATGCACCGGCGGCGGGGTGGCGACCGGGGCGGTGGCGCTGGGCGTCGACCACTGTTTCGGGCCGGTGATGTTGCATCGGGTAGAGGCGACCGTCCGTCCGGAAAACGGGGCGAGCCGCGCCGTGTTGGCCAAGGCCGGGTTCCGGGAAGAGGGGCTGCTGCGCCGTTATCTCGAGGTCGACCGCGCGTGGCGGGACCACATGTTGGTGGCGTTGACCGTCGAAGAGGTGTACGGATCGGTCGCATCGACGCTGGTCCGGGCCGGTCGCGCCAGCTGGGTCTAACGCCGAGCAGACGCAAAAGCACCTATTTCGTGCCGAAATCAGGGGCCTTTGCGTCTGTTCGCGAGCAATAGGTGCGCGCGATGGTGAGGCAACCGAAATAATTCTGTGGCTAACGTGACATATGTGGCGTGTGATGCTTGAAAGAGGCAAATTACAGGTGTGTAATTGCCCTGGTCACGACAGACCCGGCCGCGCAGGTCAACGAGTTGCCTCGCGGGGATCGGAACCGAAGAGAGCAGGTCAAGATGCCAAGCATCCCGCAGTCGTTGTTGTGGATCTCGCTTGTGGTGCTCTGGTTGTTCGTGCTGGTGCCGATGCTGATCAGCAAACGAGATGCGGTCCGCCGCACCAGCGACGTGGCCCTGGCGACCAGGGTGCTCAACGGCGGTGCCGGCGCGCGACTGCTCAGGCGTTCCGGGCCGGCCGCCGGTCACCGCAGCGACCCGGACTGGAAGCCCGAGGAAGAGTGGGAGACCGAGCCGATCGATGGCCCGTTCGCCGACGCCGACAAGGACCACGACCTGCCGGTACTCGAGGACGAAGACACCGACGTGGTGATGCGCCGTCGGTCCGTCGTCACGGCAATGGCCAGGGCGGACAAGGAGACCGGGGTTTCCGAGCCCGACTACCTGGACGTCGACGTGGTCGACGAGGATGCCGCCGCTCTGCCGGTGGGCGCCAGCGCAGCGGCGGCCGAGGGACCGGCGTTGCTCGCGGTCGACGGCACCGCGGACGATGAGGTCGAATCCGAGGACCACACCGAGGACACCGACGACGAACTCGCCGACGACGAGTACGAATATGTCGAGGACTCTTCGGGTTTGGAGCCCGAGGACGACGACATGGATGACGCACCGCCCGCCTACGCCGTGGGTGCGTCGCGCCGGCGTCGGTACGAGAACAAGACGGCCGCGGCCGTCAGCGCCCGCAAGTACGCCTTCCGCAAGAAGATGCTGGTGGCGATGGCGCTCGTGCTGATCGGCTCGGCCATCACCGCGTTCGAGGTGACCCCGGTGGCCTGGTGGCTGTGCGGTGCCGCCACCACGATCACGCTGAGTTACCTGTTCTATCTGCGCCGCCAGACCCGCATCGAGGAGCAGGTGCGCCGCCGCCGGATGCGCCGGATGGCGCGCGCACGCATGGGCGTGGAGAACACCGAAGACCGCGACTACGACCTGGTGCCGTCGCGGTTGCGGCGCCCGGGTGCGGTGGTCCTGGAGATCGACGACGAGGACCCCATCTTCGAACACCTGGAGTACGCCGTGTCCGCGCGCAACTACGGCTGGCCGCGGGATCTTCCGCGTGCCGTCGGCCAGTAGCCCGCGGTTCGGCTTGATGCTCTGGCGGCTGGTAGCCTGCTAGCGATCAGGGGCTATGGCGCAGTTGGTAGCGCGACTCGTTCGCATCGAGTAGGTCGGGAGTTCGAATCTCCCTAGCTCCACAGAGTTTGAGCAGCGGTTTCGTTTTTCGCGTCAGTTTGGGATTTGCGCCGGGGCCGCAGCGGGGCCGCAGGACTTCGCCGTCGCCTGTTGAATCGCAGCATCGAGGTTGACCGCACGGCGTCGAGGCCAAAGACCGGCGGTGAGCACAGCGGGCCAGCGCTGCGGGACGGGTTGCGGGCGGTTAGTCGATTCAGCGCCGAGCCGGCCGATCAGGTCATAAGGCTTCGCTGTAGTGCTGGGCGGCATGTCGCCGAACCGTTAGCCGTCCGGATTCAGGGATTCAGGTCGTCGCGCAGCTGCCCGAGCGGAATGGTTTCGCCCGCGCGCAGCAATACGCTCAGGTGGTCCTCGAGTCGCTCGATCGACACGTTGATCACGCGAGCCGGCACGCCGCGAGCCAACGCGTCCGCGACCGCAACGCGCAGCTGGCCGGCTGCCGCACTGATGGCCTGGACGTCGTACGCCCGAACCGTCGGGTCGTCAGGGTCCAATTGATCGAGCCAGCGTTCGGCCGCGTCGGTCTCGTCTGCGTCACTCACGCTGGCCAGTATCGCGGTCGCCTGCCGACCTGATCAAAGGCGCCAATAGAACGCCGACACATTCACAGTTGAGTGGCGGACGCGCCACGTGGGTTGTCAGTGCGCGTCGCTAAAGTTGCGCCATGCCTGGCCCGCGGCGTCGACCCAAGCCAAGGCGCCGCGTCGTTCGTCCGATTAATTTTGGGTACCCCGCCACCCCGACGCAGCCATACAGCCCGAGGGACTACCCAGAAAGTGAACTTCACCGCGACACCGTGGTGAGCGTGCTGGGACAACCTATCGACGGATGGTTATTCGAGTTGGTATACCGATTCGCGATCTGGAAGGGCTACAACATCGATTGGGCAATCGTGATCAACGCCCGTCGAGTCGAGGAGGGTCCAGAGGCGCAACGGCACCGGGTGCTACGCATCGACATATGCCACTCCGAGGTTCATCGTCATATCTTCAAGCAGAGCAGCGACCCTGCCGATGACCTGGGGATACGCGAGACGATCGTGTCGCTCTCTAGCGGCGACGGAGTTACAGTTAGTCAAGAGTGGGACCGCCAGTTGGCCCTGATAAGCCGTACTTGGCAACAGCGTGCGAGGGAGTGGATCGATGGTTGACCCGCACACCATCGCGACGTTTGCGTTCGCGCAAATGCGGCGTGACCCAGCCTTCGGGTCTAGATTTTCGTGGGTGCGCAACACGATTGTGTGCGTTGCATCCGACCTCATGAATGACGTGCTTAATGGCCAGATGGCGCACTATTTCGCTGAGACGGGCGGGACGATCGCGTGCTATTTTCCCGGCGACCAACGGTTCATGTTCGTCCAAGTCGGTCAGCCGGTATCACCCCCAGAGGGCGAAACGTCGCTACCGACTCCCGGTGTCAGACAGATGAGGGATAGTTACGAGAACCCGATGACAGTCGGGGAAGTCGTGAATGCGATCTATGAGCGCCAAAAGGGCGATTTCAGCCACTTGCCGGTCTGGAGCAAAGGCGCCGGATTTAAAGAACCGAGGGAGGGGCCTCTGTTCGGTGAAGCGTCAACGGTCGAGATTGAGAAGCAGCTCGCTCTCACCTAGTTGGTTGATAGGCAGCCCTCGCGGCAGCGCGTATTCGTCGTCGTCGACCGCGGTGTAGCGCTAGCGCTCGGTTGTGGCTGTCGAACTGTGGCCGAGCAGCACTTGGACGGAGCGTAGGTTGCGGCTGCCGCGGTAGGCGCGGTAGCGAAGCGATGGCACAGCTTGTGCATCGACCAGTCCCCTGAAAGTGCCGCGGAGACCAGGTCGCCGACGTGCTGCGGGGTCAGGTGCCCGCTCGGCGGGCCAGGCAGGAACAGCCAGCCGGACGCCGGCAGATACCGGGTGTGCCCGACAGCGCCTGCCCGCCTGCAGCGTTGCGGAAAGCGAGTTGCTGATCGGCACCACCCTGGTCTTGCCGCCCTTGCCGCGCACGACCAGCTGTGGCCCACCGACCCCTTCGACGACGTCGTCGGTCCGCACTTGAGCGACTCAGGCGCGTCGCAGCCCCGCCTCAGCCGCCAGCCGCATCATCGCCGTGAGAATAGGTCCCTGCGAGCACACAGGAAATGCGCAGGACGAAGGGCCTGATCGGCCCTCTGCGTTTAATGGATAATGAGACCGTCGTTCAGGACAGACGCGACGCCACTGGCCGTGTTCTGATACGGGGGCGCTCATGCCTGTGTTGCTTGATACCACCGACTGTTAACGACGGTTGAAAACCCGGCCAGTCGCGACGGTTGAAAAGTAGGCCACCCAATCAGATTGGATGGGTGATCTCTTTGGAAGACTGGGCTTC
>NZ_JCALDY010000035.1:0-38674 GCF_059813095.1 Mycobacterium sp. NGS22 | reverse complement strand
GCATGAGCCTCACGATAAACCCCGCCTACGACAAACACGGTCCGCTACGCGGACCGACAGACGGGATCGGCTATCCCCCGACTGAAGTCGAGGGCTTGCGCCGAAGAAAGCTTCGGTCAGGTGGGTCGGGCCACAACGACCGGTATGTGCACCGAATGCACGACGGCATTGCTCACCGAGCCGAGCAGCAGGCGTTCGATGCGACCGCGCCCGTGGCTACCGACGACCAGCAGCTGAGCGGTACGGGACCGTTCGATCAGCTCGCGAGCCGCGCTGTCCCGGACCACCAGCCGCTCGATGGTGACGTCGGGATAGCGTTGCTCCCAACCCGACAGACGTTCCAGCAGCACCTGGCCGGCTTGGGACTCCAGCTCCGACCAGTCGTAGCCGCCGAGGTCGAGGACCTCGTTGTCGCTCCAGGCATGGATGGCGACCAGCTTGACGCCACGACGGGACGCCTCGTCGAACGCGATCCCCGTCGCCACTTCGGAGATCTCCGACCCGTCCACGCCGAGCAGCACCGGAGCGTCCTCGGGAGGCGGGGGTGCTTCGTCCCGGACGACGACGACGGGGCACTTGGCGTCGCGCAGCACGCCCGAACTCACCGAGCCCACCAACACGCGCCCCACCACGCCGCGACCGTTGCTGCCGACGACGACCATCTCCGCACGCTCGGAGAACTCGACCAGGGTGGGCACCGGCGGCGACGTCTTCAGTTCGGTCGCGATGTCGAGGTTATGACTCGCCCCCACCGCGTCACGAGCGAGTTCGGCCGCCGCGTCGAGTATCCGGCGGCCGTCGTCGTCCTGCCACACCGCCGCCCCACCCGGCAACGGAATCTGCGGGAACGTCGGCACGCGCGCGTTGAGCATGTGCACCAGCGTCAGTGGGACCCCGCGCAATGCCGCGTCCCGAGCCGCCCAGGTCACCGCGGCATCCGACGGCGGCGATCCGTCGACACCGACGACCAGACCTCGACGTTGGACGGATGTGGTCATCTGATTCCTTTCTCGCACCGGCTCTCGGATACCCGCAAACACCATCGGCAGAGGAGCCCCGGCTGTGTGAGATACCCAACCATTCGTCGCTCACCCACGGAACTCGAGGACTTCGGAGACCGGCCGTCGTGGCGTGGGTGCGCCGTGCGGCCCGTCCGCCGGTGACCTGCCGACGCGGATCAGCGCCTGGGGGTGTCCCTGGCCGCCGGTGATCTGCGTGATGATGTTGCGACTCATGGCCATCTCGGTCATGTGCGTCAACGTACATGTGGCCATCCCGGCCACGGTGCACTCGAGCAGTACCGCCGACAGTGCCTCGCCGCACCGCAGCACCTCGCGCGGGTCGTCGTCGCGGGTGGACAGCACCACGATTTTGGACCGGTCGTGGTCGATGCCGGCGCGGCGGTGGCCGGGCCCCGCCGGCGGGAAGGCCCGTGCGACGTCGACGCGTGCGGCCTCGTCGCTGGATATCAGCGCGCTGTCCGGCACGTGGGTCGCATCGGACTCGAAAGGAGACGTCCACCAACGCAATTCGGACACATAAGAAGTGTCGTAACTGCGCAGCGTTTCGGTGAGCTTGGAAGCCTCGGCCAGCGCGGGACGCTGCTCGTCGGCGACCACGTCCAGCAGGACGCCGTAGTGATCGGCCGCGTTGTGCAGCTCGGCCTGCAGCGCAGGCCATCCCGTGGGTGCGGCGAACGGCAGCCGGTCGGTGCGCCGCCGCCGTATCGCCTCGGCCCTCTTCAGGACTGCCGCGCCGGCCTGTTGTGGCCAAACATAAAGTGTCGCAAGGTGAGCCGCGTGGCCGTCGAACCGCTCGGTGCTGCTGTCCCAACCGGCGGCCGCCAGCGCGACCCGAAGGTGATCCAGCACGGCGCCACAACTGATCCTCAGCTCACGGCCGGAGTGATCGGTTGCGTGCATCATCCGGCGCGGGTCCGCCGACAGGTGCAGCGTCGCTCCTTCGGCAATCCAGCGCCAGGGCTGACTGTTGTGCAGCGACGGAGCCCGGCACGCGAGCGCCACCACCGCACGGATCACCTCGAAATCCGGCACCGCCGCCGTCATCGGTCCCACCCCCAGTCAATCTGTCGTCGCACTTTGCCGCGGCCCGCGACTCTCCTGACCTGATCATCTTTCGATCGCGTCGGCGGGCGCTAGGGACTGAAGTCCACATCGGCAGGCCCTTGGTCGATCGGTCGGTCGCACTCGACGGCGCGGGAGGTCGGGCCGACCTCGCTACGGTTACGGTTGAGAAGATCAACTGCCGAAGGGAGTGGTCTGGTGTCAGGCTCCGGTGACGGCGTCACCATCTTGCCCGAGAGTGAATGCTGGGATCTGCTGCGAAGTGTGCCCATCGGACGCCTGGTGACCAGCGTCGACGGGCGGCCGCAAATTTTTCCGGTCAACTTCGCCGTGCAGCGCCGTACCGTGCTGTTCCGCACCGCCGAAGGCACCAAGCTGATCAGCACCGCGATCAACAATCAGGTGGTCTTCGAGGCCGACGAATACACCACCGCCGAAGGCTGGAGCGTGATCGTCAAGGGGGTGGCCCGCTCGGTGCGCGACGACGAAGACCTCGCGGAAGCCGAGCGTGCGGAATTGCTGTCGTGGACGTCGACGACGAAAACGCACTACGTTCGGGTGCTGGCCGAGATGGTCACGGGCCGCAGATTCCGCTTCAACCAAGCCGGGCCTGCCTCCCCTGACGGCGGCCCGGCCTCAAGCTAACGCGCGACGGACTGTTGGCCGTCGGCGATCCATTCGACGAAGTCGTCGAGGTCGCGACGCGGCGTAGACGGTAACGGGTCGGCGTTGATGGGCGCCCAGCCCACCCGGAGCAGCATCTGCGGATATCCGTCGACACCGAAGACGTCCGAGCGCACCGCCGCACGCGTCTCACCGATCTCGAGCGGCTCGGTGACCGGGCAGCTGGACAGTCCCAGCGCGGTCGCGGTGAGCAGCACGACGCTGGTGGCTTCGCCGGCCCGCAACCACGCCAACCTGTCGTCGGTCGCGGTTCCCAGCGCCAGGATCGCGGCATTGTCGACGCCGGGTGCCCCACCGGCCGGAGTGGCCAGCGCCGGACGGGCAAACAGTCGGCCGGGTACCGCCGCATTCAAATCCGGTTCCGGCGTACTGCGGGCCGGGACTCCGTCGGCCGAGGCGTGCCGGCCACTCCACGCGGTGAGCTCGGCGAGATACTCCGGGTCGTTCACGTGGTTCCAAACCGATTCCGCCACAATCTCGTTCAGCTTGTCGGTGGCATCGATCTGACGCAACGCCACGCCGGTGCGGGCCGCGCGCGCGACCATCAGCGCGATGTCGCCTGTCGCGACGGGCCAGAAACTGTAGTGCCGCCGATCGGTGCGCCGGCGCGGTATCGCCGCGGCCATCATGATGTCGGGCTGGTCGGCCGGGTGCGGAATGACTTCGACGGCCGCCAGGTGACTCGGGTCAGCGGGGTTCGGCAGCCGGGTCACCTTGGCGTGCCAACCCGTCGCGGCCAAGGCGACGACGCAGTGATTGAGCGCCGCACCACAACTGAGGATCAGGTCTCGGCCGTCGGGGTCGGTGATGGGCAACTGCAACGTCGAGTCGCAGTAGAGGTGCAGACTGGCTTCGTCCACCCGCCAGCGCCAGGGTTGCGTGTTGTGCACCGACGGCGCCCGCGACGCCAGCCGTAGGACAGTCCGAACAGTGCCGTCATCCGGGAAATGCGCGCTCATGTCTTCACGATGGCGCGATCCCGTCGCGCAGACGAGGGCATGGTGTCCCTAGAAACCGATGACTTTGGACCTTCGATGCCCGGTCAGCGGTACACGCGTTCCCGCACGCCGCGTGGTCATGGCAAGGTGACGGGGGTGGCCAACGCGTCTGCCCCGATCGACAAGCTGCGTGAGATCGACACCTCCGTCGGGACCCTGCGCTACTACGACTGGGCGGCCGGCCCCACTCCGACTTTGCTGTTCCTGCATGGGTCCGGCCCGGGCGTCACCGGCTGGCGCAACTTCCGCGGGGTGTTGCCCGCCTTCAGCGCGCACTTCCGTTGTCTGGTACTGGAATTCCCCGGCTTCGGCGTCACCGACGACCTCGGCGGCCACCCGATGATCACCGCGCAGGGGGTGGTGGCGCCGTTCCTGGATGCCCTCGGGATCGAGCGGGTGCACATCGTCGGCAACTCGATGGGCGGCGGGGTCGGTGTGAACTTCGCGATCCGGAACCCGGACCGCATCGACCGGCTGGTCACGATCGGTGGCATCGGCACCAACACCTTCAGCCCCGGCCCCAGCGAAGGCATCCGGTTGCTGCAGGAGTTCACCGAAGATCCGACCCGGCAGCGGCTCGTCGACTGGCTGAAGTCGATGGTCTACGACCAGTCGCTGGTCACCGAGGAACTCGTCGAGGAACGTTGGCAGCTAGCTACCGATCCCGACACGCTGGCCGCAGCGCGCCGCATGTACGGCAAGGCGGCGTACTCGGCGATGATGGCGGCGATGAGCGCCGCGGACCGGCCGATGCCGTGGGCGGTGATGCACAAGGTGACCGCACCCACGTTGTTGACGTGGGGTCGCGACGACCGAGTGAGTCCGCTGGACATGGCGCTGATCCCGATGCGCACCATCCCGAACGCGGAGCTGCACGTGTTCCCCAACTGTGGGCACTGGGCGATGATCGAGGCCAAGGCGGCGTTCGAGAGCACCGTGCTGGCGTTCCTATTGAGATAGTGGCGACCCGTCCAAACCCTTCGTGAGCAGCGCGTGCGCTTCCGGGTTTCCGTCCAGCACCCGGCTGGTGCGGGTACCGATCCGCCACTGCCCGTCGATCCGGTGCAGCACGAAATGGTTTGCGGTGCAACGCCAGACGCGATACCCGTGACCGTCGCGGACCAATACCAGCGACTCGCACACCGCCACCGCGGAGTCGCCGTCGACCGTCACCACACAGGGCCCCAGAAAATGGCAACACCCGGCTGCCACCATCTTCTGGTGCGCCGCCGAACTGACCATGGCATGCACCTCGGCGCGACCTTCCATGCGCATCAGGTCCACGTCGTAGACACCGTCCTCGGCCCACAACCGCGCGGTCGCATCGGGATCGCCGGCATCGACCGCCGGACCGTACGAGGCGATCAGGCGGGCGATGTCGCGTTCGTCCTCCAGCAACCGCAGCCGGGCAACGAGGTCCTCGACGTCGGTCATGAGTCACCCCCGATCAACGCCTGGACCCGCTGGTGCGCGCCCAGGACGATCGCCGCGCGGTCCGGTCCACTGCCCCACCGCACCGAGGCGGCATTATCACCGGCGATGTGCACCGGCCCGTTGCCCAGATTCGCCAGCCCCTCACGCGCCACATCGGCCGGTTCGGACACGACCAGACCAGGCACGTCGAAGTTGAGTCCGGCCCGTTCCATGGCCGGGGTGCGGGTCACCCCCAACAGGAGTTCGAGTACGTCGACGTTGTAGTCGCGCAGCTCGAGCCACAGGCTTTCGGCGAACACCCGGCTGAACGCCTTTACTCCGGTGTAGGCCGACTGTCGCATCGAGCCGTACGACCCGGCGATCGAACCGACCAGGATGATGCCGCCGCGGCCCCGCTCGCGCATGGATCGGCCGAAGTGCTGGACGAGTTCCAGCATTCGGGTCACGTTCAGGTCGATTACCCGGGTGATCGCGGCCAGGTCGGCATCCAGGAACTGTTCCCGGCAGGTGTTGGCACCGGCGTTGTAGATCAGCAAGCCGACCTCGAGGTCGGCCGTCTCGGCCTGAATACGTGAAATCGCCTCCGGGTCAAGCAGATCCACCGCCACGGCCCGCACCTGCACCCCGATTTCGCGACAGCTCGTCGCGGTCTCCTCCAGCGCCTGCGGGTTACGGGCGATCAGCACCAGATCAACGCCGTCGCGCGCCAGTTGCCGGGCGAACTCGGCACCGACCCCCGCCGAGCCCCCGGCGATCACCGCCCACGGCCCGTACTGCGTTGCCAACGTCATGCTTTCGCCCCTCCTCATCGCTGGGTGGCGCCCGCGTCGACGGGCAGGTTCACCGCGGTGATGTAGCGCGCCTCGTCCGACGCCAGAAACAGCGTCGCATTCGCGACGTCCACTGGCTCCACCCACGGCACCGCGAGCAGGTTCATGGTCCGCGCGGCCTCGGCGAACTCGGCGCGGGTCGGCGGACGGTCCAGGTCGGGACGGAACGCGCTGCTGACGGCCTCGTTCTGGATCATCGGGGTGTCGACGTTGGTGGGATGCACACAGTTCACCCGGATACCGTGCGGCGCAAGCTCGTGGGCCAGGCTTCTCATCAGGCCGGTGACGCCGTGTTTGGCGGCGGTGTAGTGCGCCACGCCGACCAGACCGCGCATCCCGGCGATCGAATTGGTCAGCACCATCGCGCCGGCGCCGCGGGCGATCAAGTGCGGTGCGGTGACCCGGCAGGTGTGCCACACCCCGGTCAGGTTGACGTCGAGCATGGTGCGCCACGCGTCCTCACCCATATCGACAGCCGTTGCGCGCGAGGTGATTCCGGCGGTCGCGCAGACGATGTCCAGTCCGCCGAACTGTTTGGCGCCGCGGTCCGCGGCGGCGCGCATGGCGGTCAGATCGCGCACGTCGACGACTTCGGTGTGGATGCGTGCACCCGCCTCGGTGACCAGCCGGGCTGTCTCGTCGAGGTCGCCCGGCGTGCTGTGCGGAATGATCACCGTGTCGACCGGGCCGCAGATGTCCAGCGCGACGATGTCGGCGCCCTCCTGCGCGAAGCGCACCGCTTGCGCGCGCCCGATGCCGCGGGCAGCGCCGGTGATGAGTGCCGTTTTGCCGTGCAGCCTTGTCATGTCGTCTTCTGGGTGAGCCCGGCGTCGACGACGAGCTGGGTGCCGGTGATGTAGCGGCCCTGTTCGGAGGCGAGGAACAGCACGGCGTTGGCGATGTCGACCGGCTCGACCCACGGCACCGGCAGCAGGTTGCGCGCCGTCAACACCTCGGCGGCGTCGGCTGCCGTCGGGTTCGCCAGGTCGGGGCGCAGACGACGGAAAGTGGTCTCGTTCAACACCATCGGAGTGGCCACCGCACCGGGGTGCACGGTGTTGACCCGGATCCGGCGGGGTCCGAGCTCGTTGGCCAGGGTGCGCGCCAAGCCGACCACGGCGTGCTTGCTGGCGGTGTAGTGGGCGGTGTTGGCGGTGCCGCGGAGCCCGTTGGTGGAGCTGATGATGACGACCGATCCTCCGTCCGGCCCGATGTGGGGCACCGAGGCCCGGACCGTGTGCCACACCCCGGTCAGGTTGATGTCGAGGGTGCGCTGCCACACCCGCGGGTCGAGTTCCCATGACGGCGCGCCGGCCGTGTGGATCCCGGCGTTGGCGATCACCACGTCCAGGCGTCCCAACTCGGCCACCGCTGTGTCCACCGCGGCGGTGAGAGCCGCCAGATCGGCGACGTCCGCCAGACCCGTCGCACAGCGACGACCCCGGCTCTCGACTTCGGTTGCGGTTATGCGCAATTCGTCGGCTGCCTCCGGGAAGTCGAGCGCGATCACGTCGGCGCCTTCGTCGGCGAACCGCTGGCAGTGCACTCGGCCGGTGCCGCGCGACGCCCCGGTGACCAGGACGACCTTGTCCTGCAAGCCCGCCGTCATGGCTGTTTGACGAAGTCGAATCCCTTGTAGCCGGCGTCGGCGACCTCGGCACAGATCTGGTTGTAGGTGGCGAAGCCACCCACGAAAAGCATGAAACCCCTGGGCTTTCCGGGGATGTTTGCGCCCAGGTACCACGAGTCCGCCTTGACGAACAGCGATGCGTCGGCGCGGCGCGCCAATTCGGCGACCCAGCCGTCCACCGCGTCCCGGGTGGGTTCCATCGCGGCGTAGGAGTGGTCGTCGAGGTAGCCGATGGCGTCGGCAATCCAGTTCACGTGTGCCTCAGCGTGTAAAACCATGTTGGCCAGCACGGCCGGGGCTCCGGGACCGGAGATGACGAACATGTTGGGGAATCCGTCGATGCCCAACCCCAGATAGGTGCGGGGACCGTGGGCCCAGTTGTCGCGCAACCGCACTCCGTCGCGCCCGGCGATGTCGATCTTGCCAAGCGCACCGGTCAGGGCGTCGAATCCGGTGGCGAACACGATGGCGTCGAGGTCGTAATGTGTTTCGCTGGTGTTGATCCCGGTGGCGTCGATCGATTCGATCGGCGTGGCACGAACGCTGATCAGTGATACGTTCGGTTTGTTGAATGTCTGAAAATAGTTGCTGTCGGTGCAGATTCGTTTGGTGCCGATCGGGTGGTCGTTCGGGATCAACAATTCGGCGACCGCCGGATCGTCGATCACAGCGCGGATCTTCTCCTCGTAGAACCGGCGGGCCTCGTCATTGGCCGCCATGTCCGTCATCTGATCCGGGAACGTCTTCGAGTACAGCACACCGCCCAGTTGCCAACGCTTTTCGAACGCCGCCCGTCGCTCGTCCGGGGTGAACTCCATGGTCGGCTTGTCGGCAGTGAGGTGCGGCGAGCCACCACCGCTGAGCCAGGACAACCGGCGGCGTTCGGCGTAACCCGCCTTGATCTTGGCGAGTTCGGTTGCGGAGAGGGGTTTGTTGCCGGCGGGAACGCTGAAGTTCGGGGTGCGCTGGAAGACGTAAAGTTGGGCGGCTTGCTCGGCGATGATCGGAATCGTCTGGATGCCAGAGGATCCGGTGCCGATGACCGCCACGCGTTTGCCGGTGAAGTCGACGGGTTCGTGCGGCCAGTGGGCGGTGTGGTAGATCTCGCCCGCGAAGGTGTCCAGTCCGTGGAAACTCGGGGTCATCGCATCCGACAGCGGCCCGGTGGCCATCAGGCAGAACCGCGCCGTCCAGGTCTCGCCGGTGTCGGTGCGCAGAGTCCACCGCAGCGTCGCCTCGTCGAGTACCGCCGAAACGACGCGGGTGTTGAGCACGATGTCCCGGCGCAGGTCGAGCTTGTCGGCGACCCAGTTCAGATAACGCAGGATCTCGGGCTGAGTGGCGTACTTCTCGGTCCAGTCCCATTCCTGCTGCAGTTCCTCGGAGAACGAGTAGCAGTAGTCGACGCTTTCCACGTCGCAGCGGGCGCCGGGGTAGCGGTTGAAGTACCAGGTGCCGCCGAGCTCGGGAGCAGCCTCGACCACCAGCACCCTCAGCCCCTGGGCGCGCAGCTTGTGCAGGGCGTACAGACCGGCGAAGCCGGCACCTACGACCACGACGTCGAGAGGCTGATCGGAGCTCACAAGCATCCACCGTAAGACCTCGGCGCCCGCGAACACAGACCCCTCCCGTTCATCGGGATCGCCTTCGGTTTCCCCGTCCGCTGCGGTACACCATTAGATGAGCCCACACACGTAAGGACGACAGCATGAGCGAGCGGGTTATAGATCGAGTAGTCGAGATAGCCGACCAACTGCGCGAGCAGGGGCCGGAAGCCGAGCGCATCGGTCGCCTCACCGACGAGACGGTCAAGATGATGAAGTCGGCCGGGCTGATCCGCCTGCTGCAAACCAAGCAGTACCAGGGGTTCGAGGTCCACCCCCGCGAGTTCGCCGAGACGACGATGGCGACGGCGGCACTCGATCCGGCCGCAGGCTGGATCGTCGGCGTGGTGGGCGTGCATCCTTACCAGCTCGCCTACGCCGACCCGAAGGTCGCCGCCGAGATCTGGGCCGACGACGTCGACACCTGGATGGCGTCCCCGTACGCGCCGCAGGGAGTCGCCCGGCCGGTCGATGGGGGTTACGTCTTCAACGGCCGGTGGCAGTTCAGCTCCGGCACCGACCACTGCGACTGGATCATCCTGGGCGCGATGCTCGCCAACCCCGAGGGCGTGCCGCTGATGCCGCCGCAGATGTTGCACATGATCCTGCCGCGCAAGGACTACGAGATCGTCGACGACTCGTGGAATGTGGTGGGACTGCGGGGAACCGGCTCCAAGGACGTCATCGTCACGGATGCGTTCGTGCCGGCCTACCGGACGATGGACGCCACCAAGGTGATGGACGGTACCGCGCAGCGGGAAGCCGGCATGACCGAGCCGCTGTACCTGATGCCGTGGTCGACGATGTTCCCGCTGGGCATCTCCGCGGCGACCATCGGGATCGCCGAAGGCGCACTGGCCGCGCACCTGGACTATCAGCGGGAGCGGGTCGGCGCGACGGGCACCGCGATCAAAGACGACCCGTACGTCATGTACGCGATCGGCGAGGCCGCAGCCGACATCAACGCGGCCCGACAGGAGCTGCTGGCCAACGCCGACCGCATCTACGACCTGGTGGCCGCCGGCAAGGAAGTGTCGTTCGCCGACCGTGCGGCGGGCCGACGCACCCAGATCCGCGCTGTGTGGCGCGCCGTGTCGGCCGTCGACGAGATCTTCGCCCGCTCCGGCGGCAACGCGGCGCGAATGGACAAGCCACTGCAACGGTATTGGCGCGACGTGCACGTCGGCCAGATGCACGCCATCCACGTCCCCGGCTCCACCTACCACGCGGCGTCGCTGAGCTCCCTGGGTGTCGAGCCCCCGATGGGCCCGCTGCGGGCACTGATCTGAGGCCTGCGGTGAGCGAACTGAAAAGCCTTGGCTACATCACGGTTTCGACCAACGACATCGAGCGGTGGCGGCGGTTCGCCTTCGGTGTGCTCGGTTTCGCCGAAGGGAAAGGTCCCGACAGTTCGGCGCTGTACCTGCGCATGGACGAGCGCGCCGCCCGCATCATCGTGGTTCCGGGTGACGTCGACCGGGTGATCACTGTCGGCTGGGAAGTGCGCGACCACGCGGCCTTGCAGCGGGTCAAGGCCGCGCTGGACGAGGCCGGCGTCGCGTTCAAGGAATTGTCCGTCAAGGAGGCGGACGCCCGCCGCGTCGAAGAGGTGATCACTTTCGAGGATCCGGCCGGGACGACGCTGGAGGTGTTCCATGGCGCCGTGCTGGACCACAGCCCGGTGGTCACGCCGTTCGGCGCGAAGTTCGTGACCGGCGATCAGGGGCTGGGCCACGTCGTGGTGCCGGCGAGCGATCCCAAGGGATTGTTCGAGTTCTACACCGACGTACTGGGTTTCCGGTCTCGCGGCGCCTTCCGGATACCGCTGCCGGCCGAATTCGGTCCGATCCGGGTGCGCTTCCTGGGGATCAATGCGCGTCATCACAGCCTGGCGATCGCCCCGGCGATGCACCAGCGCGACCCGGGACTGGTACATGTCATGGTCGAAGTCGACACCCTCGATGCCGTCGGCCAGGCCCTGGACCGCGTCAACGCCGACGGTTTCACCGTTTCCTCCACCCTGGGACGGCACACCAACGACAAGATGGTGTCGTTCTACGTGCGCGCCCCCGGTGACTGGGACATCGAGTTCGGTACCGACGGGATGCGGGTCGACGAAACCTATTACACCGCAGAGGAAATCACGGCCGACAGCTACTGGGGTCACCAGTGGATCCCGGAGCCGCCCGCCGCCATGCGCATGTGAGCTCTTGTGGCGCCCCGGCGCCGCTCTTGGCGCGGCGGCGCTCTTGGCGCGGCGGCGCTCTTGGCGCGAACAGACGCAAAAGCACCCGAAAACGTAGATTTTCGGGTGCTTTTGCGTCTGTTCGCCGTGTCGGTGACAAGCGCCACATCGGTGTGATATTCCTAATAGGAATATATCGCTTAGGAGGCTCCATGCCTGACGAGACAGCCACACCAAGTGCCGTCATCGACCGCATCTCGCTGGTGCTGGACGCGTTCGACGGACCGGGACGGCTCACCCTGGCCCAGATCGTGCGGCGCACCGGCCTACCCCGCTCGTCGGCGCACCGGATGCTCGATCGGCTGGTGCAACTGCGCTGGCTGCGCCGCAACGGCCGTGACTACGAACTGGGCATGCGCCTGGTCGAGCTGGGTTCGCTGGCCGTGCACCAGGACCGGCTGGTGCGCGCCGCCAAACCCCTGCTAGCCGAATTGCACCGTGCCACCGGGCTTGTCGTACACCTGGCGGTTTTGGACGGGGCCGACGTGCTGTATCTGGACAAGGTCGGCGACCGGCTCTGCGACGGCATCCCGACCCGCGTGGGTGGACGGCAGCCGGCGCACTGCACGGCTGTCGGCAAGGCGATGCTGGCTTACGGCGACGCGTCGGAAGTGGATGTGCGGGTTCGCAAGACGAAGTACTCGATGTGCACCGGGTCGCAACTTGCCGCCGAGTTGGCAAAGGTACGGGCACATGGTGTGGCGTTCGAGCGGGAGGAGTCGCTGCTCGGATTCGGGTGCGTCGCGGCCCCGATCGGTGCGCCCGGCGAGGCAGTGGCGGCGGTGTCGGTGTGCGGGCCGATGAAGCGGATGATGTTCGATCAGCGCCTGGCCGCGCCGGTCCGCATGATCGCGATGGGCATCTGGCGCAACGTGGAAGACGGGCCGCAGCGGGTCGCCCCCACCCTGCAGCCGCTGCGCCCGCTGCGTCCGGCCCTGCAGTACGCGTGAGTCTCGACCCCCAGATCGCGGGACTGCTGGAAACTTTGGACTCCGGCTTCCCACCGGTGCACACCATGACCGGCGCCGAGGCCCGGGCCGCAATCCGGGCCAGGTTCGTTCCGTCCGCCGAACCCGAACCGGTCCGGGAGGTCCGCGACGACGTCATCGCCGGGCCCGGCGGGGACATCCCGGTGCGTGTGTACCGGCCCGCGGGCGAGGGGCTACCGCTGCTGGTCTACGCGCACGGGGGCGGGTTCGTGTTCTGCGATCTGGACAGTCACGACGCGCTGTGCCGAAGTCTCGCCAATGCTGTTCCCGCCGTGGTTGTCTCGGTCGGATACCGGTTGGCGCCGGAGCATCCCTGGCCGGCCGCGGTCGAGGACATGTACGCCGTCGTCCAGGCGGCAGCGTCCGGCGCGTTCGGTGGCGACACCGGCCGCGTCGCGGTCGGCGGTGACAGCGCCGGCGGCAACTTGGCCGCCGTGACCGCACTCAAGGCCCGCGACCGCGGCGGGCCCGCCCTGGCCGCGCAACTGCTGATCTACCCCGTGCTCACACCCGACTTCGACACCGAGTCCTACCGGCTCTTCGGCCGCGGTTACTACAACCCGAAGCCGGCCATGCAGTGGTACTGGGACCAGTACGTGCCCAGGCTCGACGATCGCACCCACCCTTATGCCGCACCGTTGAACGGCGAATTGTCCGGACTGCCACCCGTTGTCATGGTGATCGCCGGGCACGACCCGTTGCGCGACGAGGCGCTGGACTACGCGAATGCCCTGGACGCCGCGGGCGTACCGGTGACATGCCTGCGGTTCGACGGTGCGATACATGGTTTCCTGAGCATGCCGACACTGAACATCGCGGCGGTAGCGCGGCAACAGGCATGTGAAACGCTGCGCGCCGCGCTGAGGCCCGCCCATGAGTGAGGGCCTGGTGTACGTGATCGACCGGGTACTGACCCGGCCGGGGTGCGGGCGGCGGTTCGTCGACGCTTATCTCGCCGAGTACGCTCCCGGTGCCCGCGCGCGGGGCATGACGTTACGTGACGTCTTGGTCAGCCCACCGATCTGGTTCGACGACGCCGGCAACACCGTCACGATCACCTGGACGCTGCCCAGCGTGCAGGCTTGGTGGGAGATGACGTGGCAGGGCCGCCCGGATCCCGGCCTGGCCGAATGGTGGTCGCGGATCAGCGAATTGGTCGTCGAGCGGTCGCGCTCCTTCGCGGCGGCCGCCGACGATGTGGACGAGTTGTGCGATGTATAGCGTCACCCGGTTGCTCGACGTGTCCGAGTCCAGCCGAACACGCGTCCTCGCCGGCCTGCGTGCTGTCGCGACGCGCGCGCCCTACCGGATCGTGGAGCCGACGATGCCCGGCTCACGCAACGGCGGCGATGTTCTCGTTCATCTGCGCTTCGGATCCGAGTCCGACTGGCGTTCGCTCGAACCGGATTTCGCGGCTGTGCTTGCCGGCCCCGCCGTGGAACGGGTCAACGGAGCCGACTATGCGGGATCCCCGGTTCGCGTCGACGCCGTCAGCGGCACCGTCTACCGCACCTTGTTGCTGCGGGTAGCGCCCGGCACCGCCGCTGCCACCGTCGCGCGCTTCGAGGACGAACTGCGGGCCATGCCGCGGTACGTAAAGACCATCACCGCTTGGCAATTGAGCCGCGTACAGGAGGCGGTCGGCTCCTCACCGTGGACGCATGTGTTCGAGCAGGGCTTCACCGACGTCGATGGCCTGGTGGGTCCGTATCTGATGCATCCGATCCACTGGGCGGTGGTGGACCGCTGGTTTGATCCCGAATGCCCCGACGTGATTGTCCGGGACCGGCTGTGCCACAGCTTCTGCGTGCTGCCCGAATCCGCAAGGTGGGAACGCCTTCCGCAGACGCGCTGAGCTGCTACACCCCCGCGGGCCGGATGTTCGGGTTGGCTGTTGCGGGTGGCTCCAGCGGCGGCAGTGTCGAGGCCCCGTCCAGGGAATGCACCGGCATGCCGTGCAACCACGGATAGTGCAAGCTGAACGCCACCAACCCGGTGCGTTCAGCGGCCGGGCGATGGCACATCGCCAGTACCGTTTCGGCCAGATATTCCACCGGTTCGGTGGGAAAGGAGTCGGGGATCAGTTGTGCCGCACCGGGAGTGCGAATCGCGGTTGATGGCGCGACGCAGTTGACGGCGATGTCGGCGCCCAGCAGTTCGGCGGCCACTCCCTGCGTGAACCGGTGCAGCGCGGCCTTGCAGGACGCATAGACGACGTCGCCGGCGGTCTTGTTGTAGTCCCGGTAGGGACGCACGGGCGCCACACCGGTGACCGAGCCGATGTTGACGATCCAACCGGCGCCTTGGCGGCGCATGACCGGGATGGCGGCTTGGGTCAGGACGAACGGAATGCGGAGGTAGTGCTCGATCGTGCGCTCGAAGGTGTCCAGCGGCATGTCCTCGACCGTCGAATAGTCGGCGAATCCCGCGTTGTTGACCAGGATGTCGAGGCGCCCGGTGTGCTCAATCACCTGTTCGATCAACCTATCTCGCTGTGCGGGGTCTTCCAGGTTTGCCGCGATACCTATCGCGCGGCCGCCGGCGTCGTCGATCAATGCGACCGTCTCCGCGATGGTGCCCGGCAAGGTGGTGGCCGCGCCGGCCCGCGTCGACGTGGACTGAGCGTGAGATCGGGCCGTCACGACCACGGTGGCGCCTTCGGCGGCGAGTCGCCGGGCGATGGCGCGGCCGATGCCTCGGCTGCTACCGGTCACCAAAGCCGTTCTACCCGTAAGCAACCCGGTCATCGCAACTCGAAGTGGTCTTCGACGGGCGCCCGGTGCTGATGCCACAAGTCGACCAGCCGAAACGGGGTGGCTACCACCACCCGTCCGGACCCCGAACGGTAATAAGTGTGCGCGTTGGGCGTGTGGCACCACACCGTGCCTGCCATCGCGTCGTCGATGGCCGCGACGTACTCGTCGTAGGCCTGCCGCGTCACCTCCATGACGGTTGCATCGCGTAGCGCCATGAGTTGCAGGCACTCGACGATGTAGTGGGCCATCACCTCCATCGAGAAGTTGGCGCCCGCGCCGTGGCCCGGACTGTAGTTGGGCGCGGAGTTGATGAACAGGTTCGGGAATCCCGGTACGGTGCCGCCCCGGTAGGCGGCCGGGCTGTCGCCCCACACGTCGGCGAGTCGACGTCCGTCGCGGCCGCGAATGTCGAGGGTGGACAGAAAATCCAGGTGATAACCGGTGGCGTAGATGATCACGTCGAGGTCGATCTGCCTGCCGTCCTGCGTGACAATGCCTTTCGCGTTGACCGCCGACGGTTCGCATGCCTCGACGTCGACGTGGTTACGGGTCAGCGCCGCGTAGTAGCCGCCCGGATCGCGAATGATCCGCTTGCCGTACGGCGCGAAATCGGGCGTGACCTTCTGGGCCAATTCCGTTCCGGCGCCAAAAGTTCGGTCGATATATTCGAGGCACATCTGCAGCAGCACGTCATTGGCCGGCGAGATGGACAGATGCGTTTCGGCCCAGCCAGGGTCGCGCAGGATGACCGGGTAATTGTTGTCCGCCGTACCCCAGAAGGACTTCAGCCGGTTCCAGTTCGCGTAGTAGGGCACATGCCGGCCGAGGTAGCGGCGATGCGGGGGGACATCGTCGGTCAGTCGCTTACGTGGAGCCACCCAGTGTGGTTGCCGCTGGAACACGGTCAGGTGTTCGACGTCGTCGACGCATGCGTCCACAATCTGCACGGCGGTGCAACCGGCGCCGATGACCGCGACGCGGCGACCGTTCAGATCCAGCGAGGCATCCCAGTCCGCGGAGTGAATGCTGATGCCTTCGAACGACTCTCGGCCCGGCAGGTCCGGCCAGCGGGGCCGGTTGAGGTAGCCGGCCGCGGTGACCACCACACGGGCATAGCTGACGTCGCGGTTGCCGGCGCGGTCCACCGCGTGAATCTGCCACTGCGCGCGGTCCTCGTCCCACCACAGCGCCTCGACTTCGGTGCCGAAACGGGTGTGGGTGCGCAATTCATATTTGTCGGCAAGCGATACCAGGTAAGCCTGATACTCCGCACCCTGCGGGTAGTAGCTCGTCCAGTCCGGGTTCAGATCCCGGGACAGCGAGTAGTAGGCCGACGGAGTGTCCACACCGATGCCCGGGTAGGTCGTCGTCAGCCAGGTCCCCCCGACCTCGTCGTTGCGGTCGAAAATCTCAAACCCGACGCCGGCGTCGGCCGCGGCCAACGCGGTGATCATGCCCGCGATGCCTGCACCGATGATGGCCACGGTCGTCGTCGGCGGGATCGGGACCGCGCGCGGCAGCGTGGGCTGGGAGAGCTGAAAACCACCCTGCTCGAGCAGCAGCGGAACGAACTCGTCGTCAACCGGGCCGCCCAGGGCCACCGGTAGGGCTCGCCGGAACAACTCGACATCATCGAACTCCCCCACCGACCGCTCCGTACCGAGGGCTGCGACCAGGGCCTCTACCAGGATTTCGGCAGTCGCGGCGTCGGTGACGCCCGCCCGCTCGGGCGGATCCGGGACGTGGGCGATCTTGGGCGCGAAGCGGTCGAGCACCGACACATCCCCGGTCAGCTGGGCCAGCACGGCGACCAGGACGCCCGGATCAGCTGATCTCAGGTTCGCCCGAAGTTCTTCGAGATCAAGCGAGGCCATGCCGCTCAGTATCGAAGCCGCGAGGCACCCAGGCGACCGCCCTTTCCTCTCAGCGGGACACGGTCCCTACAGTTGCCAGCATGAGCAACCCCGCCGAGCCACTAGTCATTGCCACCGACGGACCGATCCGGACGTGGACCATCAATCTGCCCGCCGTCGGGAACGCGATCACCGGGAAAGACGTCATCGCCGCGTTCGAGGACGCGGTCGACAGCGCAAACACCGACACCGAGGTCCGCGCGGTCATCCTCACCGGTGAAGGCAAGATCTTCTCGGCCGGTGGCAACGTCAAGGAGATGGCCGACCAGGCGGGGATGTTCGGTCTGGGTGCCCTCGATCAGCGCTACGCCTACGTCGACGGGATCCAGCGGATCCCGCGGGCGCTGGGCCGGCTCGAGGTGCCGTTGATCGCCGCGGTCAACGGCGCGGCGATCGGTGCCGGATGCGATGTGGCGATGATGTGCGACATCCGGATCGCTTCGGAGCGCGCATCTTTCGCCGAAAGCTTCGTGCAGCTCGGACTCATTCCCGGTGACGGCGGCACCTGGTTCCTGCAGCGTGTCGCGGGCTATGAACGTGCGGCCGAGATGACGTTCACCGGCGACCGGATCGATGCGGCGACCGCACTGGAATGGGGACTGGTCAGCCGGGTGGTGCCGCATGAGGAGCTGCTCCCGCAGGCCCGGGAACTCGCCGAGCGGATCGCCAAGAACCCGTCACATTCCCTGCGGATGGCCAAACGCCTGCTGCAGGAGTCACGTACCGGTTCGCTGGAGACGACGCTGGCCATGGCCGCGGCGATGCAGCCGCTGGCACACCGCGACCCCGAGCACGAACAGCGCATCGCCAAGTGGCGGACCAGCTGAGGGGACGGTTCCGGTTGGTGCCACCGGCCGGAATCGAGGATGCGGCGGCGGCGTCGCTGCGCGCCGAAGTACGTGAGTTCGTCGCCGATCAGCTCGCGGCCGGCGCGTTCACCCCGTCCGTGGACGCCTGGCTGTCCCGCTGGGACGAGGATTTCACCGCCGCGCTGGCCGCGCGGGGCTGGCTGGGCATGACGGTGCCGGTCGAGTACGGCGGGCACGGACGCTCGTTTCTGGAACGGTTTGTGGTCACCGAGGAGTTGCTGGCGGCGGGCGCACCCGTTGCCGCGCACTGGATCGCTGATCGTCAGATCGTGCCGTCGCTGCTGAAGTACGGCACCGAGAAGCAGAAGTCGCATTTTTTGCCGCGAATCGTTCGCGGCGAATGCTTCTTCGGCATCGGGATGAGCGAGCCCGACTCCGGATCGGATCTGGCCAGCGTGCGAACCCGCGCCGAGCGCGTCGACGGCGGCTGGTCGCTGTCCGGTACGAAGGTGTGGACCTCCGGGGCGCACCTGGCGGAGGCGTTCATCGCGCTGGCCCGCACCGCGCCGGTCGACCCCGGACATCGCCACGCTGGGCTCAGTCAGTTCATCGTCGACCTGCGCGGCCCCGGGGTCGAGATCCGCCCGATCGTCTCGATGAACGGTGCACACCACTTCAACGAGGTCATTCTCGACGGCGTCTTCGTTCCGGACGACATGGTGTTCGGTGAAATCGGCGACGGGTGGCGACAGGTGACATCGGAGTTGGCCTTCGAACGCAGTGGGCCGGAACGGTTTCTGTCCACCTTCGTGCTGCTGGCGGCCTGCGCCGATCGAATGGCAGCCAACACCATCCCCCGAGACGCGGGTTTGGGACGGCTGGTGGCTCGCATCGCCGGGTTGCACCACATGTCCACCGCGGTCGCCGGTGCTCTGGAGCGGCACGAGCCCGCCGACACCGCCGCCGCCGTGGTCAAAGTGCTCGGCACCACCACCGAGGGTGACATAGCCGAGTTCGCCGATCTGCACGCCTGTCCCGACGCCGTGTTTTCCGAACTGGTTCGGGCGGCGGTCGACCAGCGGCCGGGATTCACGCTGCGCGGCGGCACCAACGAGGTGCTGCGCGGAGTGATAGCGCGCGGATTGGGCCTGCGATGAGCGGCAGTCCTGTCGTCGATCCGGACCTGATCGACATGATGAATGCGGTTTTCGTCGACTACCGCGAGAAGCACCCGACGGCGACGGTGGAATGGGACGCCGACCTCTGGCAGCGTCTCGGCGAACTCGGCCTGGTGCGGTTGACCGGCGCCGAGCAGGACGGCGGCAGTGGGGCCGGATGGTTCGAAGCCGCCGAACTGCTGACCGCTGCGGCAAGCACCGGCGTCCGAATTCCGTTGGCGGAGCACGATTTGTTGGCCTGCTGGTTGCTGGAGGCCGCCGGATTGCCCGTTGACGGCGCGGTCCGGACTGTGTGCATGCTCGATAAGCAGGGTCGGGCAACGGACGTGCCGTGGGCTTCGACCGCCAAGCGGGTCGTGGTGCTGTGGCGCGCCGACGGTGGCTATCAGGCGGCCGACGTCGGCGCCGACGAGCTCACGATCACCCCGGGTGCCAACTTGATCGGTGAGCCCCGCGACGCGGTGTCGGTGGACTCCGCGAACCTGCGCGGGACGCCGGTCGGCCTGGCCCTGGTCACCGAGCTGCGATTGAAATCGGGGCTGCTGCGGGCGATTCAGGTGTGCGCGGCGCTGGACCGCATCGTGCAGCTGTGCATCGAGCACGTGGGCGCACGGATCCAATTCGGCCGCCCGCTGTCGAAGTTCCAGGCCGTGCAACACCTGGTCTCCGACGCGGCCGGCGAGGCTGCGCTCGCGCGCGCGGCCACCGAGGCAGCGCTGAACGCCGCCGTCACCAACGGCTGGTTGGCGCCGGATCTGGATTTCCTTGTGGCGGTGGCCCGTTCGTGTGCCGGACATGCGGCCTCGGTGGTGGTGCGTAACGCCCACCAAGCGCACGGCGCGATCGGTACCACGCGTGAACACCGATTGCACGAATTCACCCGAGCCGCGCTGGCGTGGCGATCGGAGTTCGGTTCGCTTCGATACTGGGACGACCAGGTCACCGACTCGGCGCTCTACGCGAGTGCCGGCGGGTTATGGGGGTTGATCACCGGTTGAAGCCGGTGTTCCACTGACCGGGCAACACGGATGTCAACTCGGTCGCCGCAGAGTTGACTTCCCCCATGAGCAACGACATGTCGCTGCCGGAACTGCAGGAGTTCATCGCCGCCTTCTGGTACCACTACGACGAAGCACATTACGACGAGCTCGCGGCGCGCTACGCCGACGACATCCGGTACGTGACCAGAAGTGACAGCGGCGCAAGCCCTTTCGAGGAACTGATGTCCCCCGAACTGCGTGGGCGGGACACGGTGATGGGCTGGTTGACCGAGCATCGTGAGCAGAGTCCGTATCCGTTGCGTCACCATGCGACCAACCTGCACCGCACCGGCGCCGACGGCGACGTCACCCGCGCACGGTTCTACATCTTCGTCAACCAGGTCGCCAACTTCGTGCCGTTCGCGGTGTCCAGCGGCGTCGCGGAAGTCGGCGTGCGCCGCACCGCCGACGGTTTGCAGTTCACCGAGATGGACATCGTCCTGGACACCACCAACTCCGTGCTGCTCGCCGAATCCACGACCGGGTCGTGAGCGCGCGAGCCGCATTTTCCGGCGGCGTGGCCGTCATCACCGGCGCGGGCGCCGGCATCGGTGCGGGTTTGGCACGGTATGCGGACCGGTTGGGGATGACGGTCGTGCTGGCCGACGTCGACGCGTCCGCCATCGCGTCGTTGCGCGACGAACTGCATGCGGGCGTCGATGTCGTCTGCGATGTCCGCGACCCGGACGCGATGGAGGACCTGGCGGACCGGACCTATCGCGACGTGGGCCCGGTGCGACTGTTGGTGAACAACGCCGGCATCGAACAATTCGGCTACCTGTGGGACACGCCGCCGGCCAACTGGCAGCGCGTGGTCGACGTCAACATCAGCGGAGTCTTCCACGGCATCAGAGCATTTCTGCCCCGGATGATGGCCGACGACGGGCAGGCATGGGTGTGGAATTTGTCGTCGGTCGGTGCGGTGGTCGCGATCCCACTGCAGACGCCCTACATCATGAGTAAGCACGCGGTACTGGCAATGACCGAGTGCTTGCGTCTGGAAGTCGAGACAGCCGGGCACCACAACCACATTCACGTGCAGGCGGTGCTGCCCGGGGCGGTGGTCTCCAACATCTTCGAATCGGCGGGTGGGGTCGACGCTGCCGGCGATGCCGGGGCCGCCGAGGCGCAGCGGGCCGCCATGCTCAACGTCAAAGCCGGCGCGATGGATCCGCTGGACGCGGCCGAGACGATTTTCGAGCAGGCCGTCGCCGGCCGGTTCTACCTGATCACTCAGCAGTCGGTGACGACGGCGATGCGAAAACGCGCCGATGTCCTTGCCGCGCAACGTCCCCCGTCACACACATGACGCTGGACCCCGACGCCGCCGCGCGTGTCGCGTCGTTCGGCGACGTCCCGCCGATGCGGCAGCGGGGTCTGGCCGCGGTCCGCGCGGCGATCGAATCCACCCCGCTGCCCGACGACATGCCCCGGATGGCAGCCGTCGACGAGGCGGTGATCGCCGGATCGCTGACGGTCCGGACCTATTATCCGACAACGGAATCCGGGCTGCCCGTGTTGGTGTACTTGCACGGCGGCGGGCTGGTCATGGGCAGCAATCACTCCTTCGAGCCGTTGGCTCGGGGGCTGGCTGCTGCGTCCGGGGCGGCGGTCGTCGCCGTCGAATACCGGCTGGCCCCCGAATCGCCGCCACCCGCCCAATTCGAGGACGCCTACGCCGCAACCGAGTGGGTGTGGGACCACGCCCGCCAACTGGGTGTCGATCCGGATCGGCTTGCGGTCGTCGGCGACAGCGCGGGGGGTGCGCTGGCGGCCGGCGTCGCCCTGGCCGCCCGCGACCGTGGCGGGCCACCCATCACGGCGCAGGTCTTGCTGTACCCGGGGCTGGACCGCGATATGACCGTTGCGTCGATCGCCTCGCTGCCCGATGCGCCGATGCTGACCCGCGACGACATCGACTACCTGCACGCACTGGCCGACGGTGACGCCGGTTCGCCCCGCGACCCCTACCTGGTCCCGGCGTACGCGTCCGACCTCGGCGGCCTGCCCGCCGCCATCGTGGCGACAGCGGGTTGCGACCCGATCCGGGACTGGGGCGAGCGGTACGCGGCGCGACTGTGTGAAGCGGGCGTGCAGACCACGCTGACCCGCTATCCAGGGATGTACCACGGGTTCCTGATGCGCCCGTCGGCGACCGCCCGCGGTCGGCTGGCGGTCGCGGAAATCGGCGCCCTGGTGCGGGCCAAGTTCGCCAACCCCCTTCGGTTTTGACTTCCCGGTCACTGGACAACTCGTATCCGCCGGACGGCGGCGTTACCCAGAATTGACAGCGCAACTTTCGGAAGGAGACAGCTGATGCTCACCCAGGAGCGCCGCCAGGAACTGTCGGACGTACTGCGGCCGGCCGCACCGCCGCGCGAGATCACCGACGTCTACAGCGACGACCAACGCGAGCGGTTGCTGGATGTCGTGCGCTCCGAGGGTCCGTGGCGGCTGATCATCTCCCAGCACTTCGCCTCCGCCGACGAACTGATCGCGACCATGAGCGGGTTGTTCCCCGAGGGATACACCCCGTCGCTGGATCTGTTTCTGACGCCCACCTTTCGCGGATATTTGGCCAACTACGGCGCGGTGCTCTACCCGCAACTGCACGACTGCTTCTACAACCAGCGATTCCTGGACCTGGCCAAGCGCTACTGGAACGCCGAATACGCCAAGCCTCAACTGATGCTGTTCAACATCAACGGGCCGTGCGCCAATCGCGATCCGGGACATCTGGATTCGCCGAGTTTCCGGGGCGTACGCCACGAGAACGCGCCGACCTGGTTGACCAGCGTGATGGGCAAGTCCGGGCTTTTTCGTGACTACCTGATCAAGATGGCCCAGGTAATCACCTGGTTTTCGCTCGACGGCAGCAGCGGTTTCACCTACTGGCCCGACGGTCCCCTGGGCGCGCCCAAGCGGGTCCTACCGCCCATCTACAACCGCGGCGTGGTAGTGCAGAACGAGATGATGGTGCACCGGGGCGAGGCGAACGGGCCGCTGGAACAACAGATTCCGCCCGGCCTGGGCTTCGACACGGTGTTCACCGGCGATCCCGACGACCGTGACCGTTGGTTGCTCAAGAACGGCGAGGAGGTGATCGCCCGGCACCGCACCGACGAACTGCGGTTCCTGGTGCACTGGTCGGCTGAAGTGTTCTCCGACTTCGACGAACTGGACAAGAACATGTCCGGTTCCGACGACCTGACTATCGACAAGGCGATCGACATCATGGTCGACGACGCCAACGCACGAGGGTTCAAGCTCGACATCCCCAGCGAACCGTTGCACGACCCGGCTTTCATCGCCGCGCTCAACGGTGCTTACGACATCAGCGGGCCGACCGCGTACCCGGAGCAGGCGCCGATCAGCGCGTTCCAGCTGTAGCGCCCCCTGCCGCGAGCAGACGCAAAAGCCCCTCAATTCGGCACGAATTGGGGGCTTTTGCGTCTGCTCGCGCAGGGTTACCGGACCACCACGCTACTGGGCGTACGCGGCTCACCGAGGTGACGGTGTGACGGCGGCCGGCGGCCGCCCTCGTCGGTGATGCCGTAGCGCTGAGCCAGTTCGGCGCCGATGAGAGTGTGTCCACTCAGCTCGGCCAGCTGCGGGTCGGCATGAAGCGCGTCGATCAAATAGCCGGTGAATTCCGGTGTTTCGGCGTGTTCGGCGGTCTTGGCCAACGCGTCGGGATGCCCTTCGAACGCGCCGCGCAGCTTCTCGGTGAGCAGAATCCCCATCCAGATCGATACCGTCACAACACCGGTGCCGCGCAGGTCGACCGCCATATCGGCGGCCATCTTGTCCACGCCCGCCTTCTGGGCCCCGTATGCCGGACCATGCATATAGCAGGCCGACCCCGGGGAGGAGGTGAACGCGATCAGACCGTGGCCACCGGCGACGAGCAGCGGTGCGGCATACCAGGACGCGACATAAGACGACCGCAATCCGACGTCCAGTACGTCGGCCAGATCAAGCGGCTTCTCCCAGAACGGCTTTGGGCTGACCAGGTCGTCGGAGATGACGGCGGCGTTGTTCACCAGCAGGTGCAGCCCACTCTGCTCGACGCGCACCCGCTCGAACAGGGCGGCCACCGCGTCGTCGTCGGCGTGGTCGAGCCGGACCGCGAACCCGCCGGGCGGGGCGTCGGTGATGGTGCGGCCGGTGGCATACACCCGCCAACCCTTGGCGGCCAGTGCGGCCGCGATGCCGCGCCCGGCGCCGCGGCTGGCCCCGGTCACCACCGCAACTTTCACGAGGCGCCGTCGACGACGGTCAGTTCGCCTGCGGCGACGGCGGTCTCGATCGACTCCCGCAACGCCGAGCAAACCAGAAACGGACGGCGGTGATGGGCGGCGATCCGGTCGGCCGCCCGGCGTTCGGTGCACGACGCGGACGCCTCGGCATTCCATTGCACGCTGGTCTGATTCCAGCTGCTCTTGCGGGCCAGCACCTGCGCGCCACAGTTGCGGCACGCGACGGGCGCCATCGGCATGTCGTCCAGACGGTTGTCGGCGCGTACCTTCACGACACCGAGCCCGCCCGGGCCGCCATGTTCTCCTCGATCTGTTTCATCCAGGCTTCGTAGGGCCGGGTGGTGTCCAACTCGAACTCGAAGCGGTCCACCATGTCTGGCTGCACCTCGGCGGCATCGACGTAGAACTGCTCATACCAGCGCCGCAGTTGATAGACCGGACCGTCCTCCTCGACCAGCAGCGGGTTGTCGATGCGCGCCTTGTGCCGCCAGATCTCGACGTCCTGCTCGAAACCCATCTTGACGTAGTCGCCGAGGCTGATCGCGGTCTGCATCGCGACGTCGGCGGGCAGGGTTTCGGACTTCTTGACGATGATGCCGTATTGCAGCACAAAGGAATTGGCGTCGATCGGATAGTGGCAGTTGATCAAGATGGTCTGCTGATCGCCGTCTTCGTAGTGGTAGGTCAGGTCGTCGATCATGAACGACGGCCCGAAATAGGAGGCGACCGATGTGGTGCCAAGCATCCGGGCGCCCTCCGTGCCACCCATGTCGGGCCGGCCTTCGCCGTTCATGTACTGCGTGGCGACGTGTCCTTCGAAGATGTTCTTGAAGTAGGTCGGCAGCGACCCGTGGATGTAGAAGAAGTGCGCCATGTCCACGACATTGTCGATGATTTCCCGGCAGTTGCTGCCGACGATCGTGGTGTACCAGTGCCAGTCGGTCCACTCATCGCTGGTGGCGCCTTCGATGCGCGGGATCGTCACCTCCGGCGCGGGCGGGTTGCCTTCGGGGTCGTTCCACACGAACAACATGCCGTCCTGTTCCAGCGTGGTCCAGGTCGCGGTGCGGGCCAGGCGTGGGGTGCGCTTGGCGTACGGCACCTGTTTGCATCTGCCGTCGCCGCCCCAGCGCCAGTCGTGAAACGGGCAGGCGATCTCGTTGCCCTTGACTTCCCCTTCGGACAAATTGCCGCCCATGTGGCGGCAGTAGCCGTCGAGCACGTTGACCTTGCCGTCCCCGCTGCGGAACACGACGAGCATCTGGCCGAAGGCGTTGACCGCATGCGGCTTGCCGTCCGCGAAATCCCGAACCAGACCCAGACAGTGCCAGCCGCGGGCGAACCGCGTCGGCGCGGCCTGCGCTTCGATGAGCCGAATCTCGTCGGCGTCGATTTGCGAGCTCATGACGATCATTCAACGCCTCCCGGCCCGGCTTTGGGGACCACTTGTTCCACTGATCAGGAAAAGCTTTCACGGCGGCGTCCGGCGCGCCTAACGTCGCAGTGGTGAGCGCAGACAGTACGACGATCCCCACCGGGCTTCCCGTCGCCGACACCGAGGTCGACCTGCTGGTGGCCGGGTCCGGGACGGGAATGGCGGCGGCGCTGGCCGCTGGCGAGTTGGGGCTGTCGGTGCTGATCGTGGAGAAGTCGCGCTACGTGGGCGGGTCGACCGCCCGCTCGGGTGGTGCGCTGTGGTTGCCAGGTGGGCCGGTGCTGGAAGACGCCGGCGCCGGCGACTCGGCGGGCAAGGCCGGCACCTACTTGGACGCCGTGGTCGCCGGCTCGGCGCCACCGCAGCGGTCGGACGGATTTGTGCAGAACGTGTCGGCAACGGTCGAGATGTTGCGCCGCACAACGCCGTTGCGGTTCTTCTGGGCGCGCGACTATTCCGACTACCATCCGGAGCAGCCCGGGGGCAGCGCGGCCGGCCGCACTTGCGAGTGTCACCCGTTCGACACCGCACAACTGGGCGCATACCGGCGCCGGCTGCGGCCGGGCGTGTTGGAAGCGGGCTTCGCCATCCCGACGACGGGGGCCGATTACCGCTGGATGAACCTCGTGGCTCGGGTGCCGCGGCGCGGGATACCGACGTTCGGCAAGCGAATCGCGCAGGGTATGGGCGGTCTGCTGATCGGCAGGCGGTACGCCGCGGGAGGCCAGGGCTTGGCCGCCGGCCTGTTGGCAGGAGTGCTGCGTGCCGGCATCCCGGTGTGGACCGAGACCACGCTGCAGCGGCTCACCGGTGACGGCGACCGGGTGACCGGCGCGGTGGTCGAGCATTGCGGCCGTGCGGTCACCATCACTGCGCGGCGCGGGGTGGTGCTGGCCACCGGTGGGTTCGACCACAACATGGAGATGCGCAGGAAGTTCCAGTCCGCCTCGCTCGGCACGAACTACAGTCTGGGCGCCGACACCAACACCGGCGATGGGATCCAGGTGGCGCAGGAGATCGGCGCCGGGATCGGTTTGATGGACCAGGCGTGGTGGTTTCCCGCCATCGCGCCGCTGCCCGGCAGGGCGCCGACGGTGATGCTGGCCGAACGGTCCCTACCGGGATGCCTGATCGCGGACCAGCACGGTCGCCGATTCACCAATGAGGCTTCGGATTACATGTCCTTCGGTCAGCGCCTGCTGGAGTTGGAACGCGCCGGTAGCCCGGTGGAAGCGATGTGGATCATTTTCGATCAGCAGTATCGCAACAGCTATGTCTTCGGCGCGGAGCTCTTTCCGCGGATGCGGGTGCCGCAGGCCTGGTTCGACGCCGGAATCGCCGCCCGCGCAAGCAGTCTGGCGGAGCTGGCCGAACACATCGGCGTCCCGGCTTCGGAGTTCCACCAGACCATGACCCGCTTCAACCACAATGCTTGTGCCGGTGACGATCCCGACTTCGGCCGCGGCCGCAGCGCGTACGACCGTTACTACGGCGATCCGACGGTCAAGCCGAACCCGAACCTGCGCCCGCTGCTCAACGGTCCCTTCTATGCGGTGCGCATGGTCCTGTCCGACCTCGGTACGTGCGGCGGGCTGACGGCCGACCAGCGGGGCCGGGTGCTGCGCGAGGACGGCGGGGTCATCGAAGGCCTTTACGCCATCGGCAACAACGCGGCCAACGCCTTTGGCGCCAGCTACCCCGGTGCGGGCGCCACGATCGCGCAGGGCCTGGTGTACGGCTACATCGCCGCCCGCGACGCGGCTCGCTAGTCGGCTTCGCGTTTGGCCACGACCTGCTTCTCCACCTCACGCCAATAACCCGGGGTGGGGCGCGGCTTGCCGAAGCCACCCTTGCTGGCCTTTTCGATGACCGCGTCGGCTTCGTCGATCTCCTTCATCAACTCCAGCGCGAACTCCCGCTCTGCGGCGTAATACTTTGCCGCCCAACGCAATGCGATGACCGAGTAAGCCCACGCCGGCTCGACCTCGGCGCCCTCGGAGTCCTCGACGGCCTTGCGGTGCCGGGCTTCGGCGTAAGCCACATACTCCTGCAGCTGCTCTTTCAGCCGGCCCGGGTTGCTGAGATGACCGAAGGTGACCCGCAGCAGCATGCTGTGCTTGAGGACCGGCGGGTCCAGCGGGGCGTTGTTGGTCCAGTCGGTGATCGCGGCCATCCCGGCCGGCGTGATCTTGTAGAGCCGGCGGCTGCGGGTGCCTTCGTCCCGTTCGACGCGGGAGGTCACCAGTCCGAGGCTTTCCAGCTTCTTCAGCTCGGTGTAGATCTGGCTGTAGGAAGGGCTCCAGTAGTAGAGGTCGACGCTCCAGTCGATCCACTTTTTGAGGTCGTAGCCGGAGACTTCCTCTTCGTAGGACATCATGCCCAGCAGCGCCCAGCTGGTGGCCGCCAGTGCCGCATTCGCCTTTTCGCCGGGCATCCGGTCAGATTAACAACCCGCGTCGTCGACTTGCCCGGGCGCGGACCGCTGACCGGGACGAATATGGCTGCTCTAGGGTGGCGGACATGGTGGATTCGTTTGCGTCGTTGACTGATTCGTTGCCCGTGTACGAGTCGCTGGCGGCATCGGTGCGGCGCTTGATCGACGCGACCATCCGCACCGAGGTGGGACACGACGTCATCGCCGCCGCTACCGCCAAGATCGACAGCGTCACAAGCGAACTGAGCGCCGAGCTGATGCCGGGCACCTTCGGCGAACGCGAGATCAACGACGGTCAGGGCATCGCGTCAGGCAATGTCGTTATCGGAGTTCGCAATCCGTCGGCCCCGCCGCTGGTGGTTCACCACGAGAGCGACGGATCGGTGTGGACGGAATTCGTCCTGGGCGCCGCGTTCGAGGGTCCGATGGGGCACGTTCACGGTGGTATCTCGGCGATGATCCTCGATCACATTCTCGGGGCCACCGCGCACCAACCGGGCCGCCCGGCCTACACCGGAACGCTGACCCTGCGCTACCACCAGCGGACCCCGTTGAATCAGCCCCTGCGCGCCGACGCGTGGGTGGACCGGACCGAAGGCGTGAAGACTTTCGCGGTCGGACAGATCAGCGGCGCCGACGGCGTGCTGGTCTCAGCCGAAGGCATCTTCATCCACCCACGGACATGAACCCCTCGGGCGCAGTTCCGAGAACGCCGCGCCCTCAGCGCTGCCCGTACTCCAGCACCGCCCCCGAGGCCGTCGGAGCGCCCCGAGCGACCACGACAGGCATCGACGTCGACGCGTTGGTGCGCAGGATCGTGTGCACCACGTCGACGAGGTCTTCGACGGGCATCAGCTTGCCCGGCATGCAGCCGCGGGAGACCCACAGCGGGTAGGCCTGCATGGCCAACTCCCGGTCCCAGCCGACGTTCATCCCGGTCTGCGCATCGCCCTCCCCGCCCGCGCACTCACCGACGATGAGGTTGGTGAAGCCGATGTCGGGGTGCTCGGCGCGGTAGGCCTCGACGAGGCGCTCCAGCGCCGCCTTGCTGACGCCGTAGGCGCCCAACCCCGGCCAGGGCGGTCCGAACGTGCCGGCATCCGACGACAGGAACACCACTTTGCCCGCCGTTGCCGACAGATGCGGAATCGCCGCCGCGGTGGCCAGCGCCGCGCCGATCACGTTGGTGTCGAAGACCCGCCGCCACGTTGCGGCGTCGGTGCCGGCCAACGGGACCAGCGGACTGATCGCGGGCGCATAGACCACGTTGTCGATGCCGCCCAGGGCGTCGGCGGCGGCGTCGACGCCCGACCGTGCGGAGGCTTCGTCGGTCACGTCGCATTCGACGGCGATCGCGGTCGAGCCGGCTTCCTGTGCCGCCGCCTCGATGCGTTCGCGTCGCCGAGCGAGCAGCGCAACCTGGTCTCCGCGCTGTGCCAAACCGATACCGATGCAGCGCCCCAGCCCGCTCGAGGCGCCGATCACCACTGTTTTCGCCATATCGACCTCCGTAGCCGAGCATGTCATACCGCCGGTAGCTGACGAGAACGGGGTTACCGGTTTGGCAGCATGACGTTGCCGGATCACGTGGGCGCGGTCACCGTTTAGCACCCAGATATCCGGGAAAACCTCAGCACGTATGTCCAAGGAGCAGAAGTGACCAACCCCGAGATCGACCCGGTCGACCACGATCGGACCACCCGACAGCACGCCGGCGAGACCATGAAGAACGGCAAGAACGCCGTAGGCATCGTCGGCGTCGCGTTCGGTGTTATCGCGCTGGTCATCGGCCTGGCCGGGCTGGCTGCCGGTCACACGACGGCGGGCGTGGTGGGAATCGTCGTCGCGGTGGTGGTCGGCGCTGCCGGCCTGGTCTGGTTACGTCAGGCCCATCGACGGGTTCGCGAGGCGGAATTGCAGTGGCACGACGCCCGTTCCGACGAACCGGCACCGCCGCCTACCAGTTGAGATTCGCCTGGGCCGACGCCAGCAGTGTCGAGTCATGGGCGCAGACGATGGTCAGATGCGGTTCCTGACGCGCGAACAACTCGGCGAGCCGCATCTGATTGTCGCGCAGTTGCTTACGGTCGAACGCGAACATCGTTTCTTGCGCCCGCAGGACGAAGGGCACCCGCGACTTCGACAGCGTGCCGTGGTGGTAGAAAGCGTCACCGCAGTGCAGAATCCACTCGCGCCCGGACTCGACAGCGACCGCGGCGTGGCCCCGGGTGTGGCCGGGCATCGGCACCAGGACGACGCCGTCACTGATCATGTCCAGCGGCTTGGCTGACGGGAATCCGCGCCACGACTCCCCGTCCGGGCCGTGCTCGACCAGCCTGGGCCCGTGTGCCCACTGAGCGGCGCGGTACCGAACCCGCTCCCGCGTCGACGGCGCGTGCACGGCACCGCCCGCCTCGGCCGCGGTGACGTGCACGAATGCATCTGGGAAATCAGCGATTCCGCCGATGTGGTCGAGATCGAAGTGCGTCACCACGATGTGGCGCACGTCCGAGAGCCGGAACCCGAGCTTCTCGATCTGGTACGCCGCCGTTTCCGCACGCAGTAAGACCGGTCGGAGTACATGACGGAACGGACCGACCCGTGCCGGGTCGGCGCAGTCCTGTAAGCCAAAACCGGTATCCACCAACACCAAACCGTCACCGGTCTCGACGAGCAGGACGTGACAGACCATCGGGGCACCCGGCATGTTCATCGTGCCGCAGTTGAGGTGATGCACCCTGTTCATCCGCACTCCCGAATTGGGTTGAGCCTGGCTGGTATTCGGCCCATCCTGATGCAGATTCCGAACATCCCGCAAGTGCGGCGGCGCAGCGACAATGCCTCGGATGTGGCGGGCCGGCTGACCGGTATACGGTGGATTCATGAAATACGTTGACGTCGAAGGCGTCGGGCAGGTCAGTCGGATCGGTTTGGGCACGTGGCAGTTCGGTTCGCGTGAGTGGGGTTACGGTGACAGCTACGCCTCCGGAGCTGCCCGCGACATCGTGCAACGCGCGCTGGCCCTGGGCGTCACGCTGTTCGACACCGCCGAGGTGTACGGACTCGGCAAGAGCGAACGGATCCTCGGCGAGGCGCTGGGCGACGAGCGCACCAAAGTCGCGGTGGCCAGCAAGATCTTCCCGGTTGCGCCGTTCCCGGCGGTGATCAAGCAGCGCGAGCGCGGCAGCGCGCGCCGACTGCAGTTGGAGCGGATCCCGCTCTATCAGATCCATCAGTCCAACCCGCTGGTTCCGGACACGGTCATCATGCCCGGCATGCGGGAGCTGCTCGACGAGGGCAAGATCGGCGCCGCGGGCGTCTCGAACTATTCGCTGTCGCGGTGGCAGCAGGCCGACGCGGCGCTGGGCAGACCGGTGATCAGCAATCAGGTGGAATTCTCGCTGGCCCGGCCCCGCGTGCTGGACCACATGGTTCCGTTCGCGGAGCGGGAGAACCGGATCATCATCGCCTACAGTCCGCTGGCGCAGGGACTGCTGGGCGGCAAGTACGGGGTGGACAACCGTCCCGGCGGTGTTCGTGCGGTCAACCCGCTGTTCGGCACCGAGAACCTGCGCCGGATCGAACCGCTGCTGCAGACCCTGCGCGATGTTGCGGCCGAGGTCGGTGCCAAGCCGGCGCAGGTAGCGCTGGCCTGGTTGATCCACCTGCCCGGTGTGGTCGCCATACCGGGCGCGTCCAGCGTGGAGCAACTGGAGTTCAACGTCGCCGCCGCCGACATCGAGCTGAGCAAGGAATCGCACGACGCGCTGACCGCCGCGGCCCGCGCCTTCCGGCCGGAATCGGCCGGCCGCTTCCTGACCGGCCTGGTGCGGGAGAAGCTCGGCCGCTAGCGGCCGGCTGTCACACCGTGCGGGCGAGTCGCTCGGTGAGCAACTCGGCAAACCGCGCCGGGTCCTCCAGCGCACCACCCTCGGCGAGAAGTGCTGTGCCGTAAAGCAGTTCGGCGGTCTCGGCGACCGAGGCATCGTCCGGGCGATCGGTGCGGGCTTGGCGCAGCCCGACGACGAGCGGATGGTTCGGATTGAGTTCCAGGATCCGCTTGCCGACCGGAACCTCTTGTCCGGACGCGCGGTACAACCGGGCCAACGCCGGGGTGATGCCGAAGGCGTCGGTGATCAGGCAGGCCGGCGACTCGGTCAGGCGGGTGGACAACCGCACTTCCTTGACATGTTCGCTCAGTGTCTCCTTCAACCAACTGAGCAACTCGGCGAAGTCTTTGGCCTGCTCCTCACGCTCGGCGGCCGAGGATTCCTCGTCGGAGTCCAAATCGACCTCACCCTTGGCCACCGACTGCAGCGGCTTGCCGTCGAATTCGGTGACGGTGCCGACCCACACCTCGTCGACCGGGTCGGTCAGCAACAGCACCTCGTATCCCTTGGCTTTGAACGCCTCGAGATGCGGTGACTTCAGCAGTTGCTGGCGGGATTCGCCGGTGGCATAGAAGATCTGGGTCTGACCCTCCTTCATTCGCTCGACGTATTCGGCGAGCGTGGTGGGTTCTTCCTCGCTGTGCGTCGAGGCGAACGACGAGACTCCCAGCAGCGTTTCCTGGTTGTCGAAGTCCGACAGCAGGCCCTCCTTGAGGACTTTGCCGAACTGGGTCCAGAAGGTGCGGTAATCCTCGGGCCGACTCGACTGGATGTCCTTGATGGTGGACAGCACCTTCTTGGTCAGCCGGCGCCGGATCGCGTTGATCTGCCTATCCTTTTGCAAGATTTCGCGGGAAACGTTGAGAGACAAGTCTTGTGCGTCGACGACACCCTTGACGAAACGCAGATATTCGGGCATCAGCTCATCGCAGTCGCCCATGATGAAGACGCGCTTGACGTACAGCTGCACCCCGGTCTTGGCGTCCCGGTTGAACAGGTCGAACGGCGCCTGGGACGGGATGAACAGCAGCGCCTGGTATTCGAAGGTGCCTTCGGCCTTCATCGCGATGACTTCCAGCGGGTCATCCCAGGCATGCGCGATGTGCTTGTAGAACTCCTTGTACTCCTCCTCGGACACCTCGTCCTTGGGCCGCGCCCAGAGCGCTTTCATCGAGTTGAGCGTCTCGGTGTCGATCACGGTCTCTTCGCGGGTCTCCCCGGAGCCCTCTTCGGAGTCCGCGTCGGAGTCCACCGGGACCTGGATGGTGCGCTCGACTTCCATCCGGATCGGCCACGCGATGAAGTCGGAGTACTGCTTGACCAGGCTCTTGATCTTCCACTCCGAGGAGTAGTCGTGCAGCTCGTCCTCGGCATCCTCGGGCTTCAGATGCAGGGTTACCGACGTACCCTGCGGCGCGCCCTCAACGGCTTCGATGGTGTAGGTGCCTTCCCCGCTGGAATCCCAGCGGGTGGCCTCGCTCTCGCCGGCTTTGCGGGTGAGCAGTTCGACTTTGTCGGCAACCATGAACGACGAGTAGAAGCCGATGCCGAATTGCCCGATCAACTCCTCGGAGGCATTCGCATCCTTGGCCTCCCGCAGCTGCTGTCGCAGTTCGGCGGTGCCCGACTTGGCGAGTGTCCCGATCAGGTCCACTACCTCGGCGCGGGTCATGCCGATGCCGTTGTCGCGGATGGTGAGTGTCCGCGCGTCCTTGTCTATGTCGATCTCGATGTGCAGATCCGAGGTGTCGACGTCGAGATCCTTGTTCCGCAGCGCCTCGAGCCGCACCTTGTCCAAGGCATCGGAGGCGTTGGAGACCAACTCCCGTAGGAACGAGTCCTTGTTGGAGTAGACCGAATGGACCATCAAATCCAGCAGTTGCCGGGCTTCTGCCTGGAATTCCAGCTGCTCGACTTGCGCGTTCATGAGCTTCCTTCCGACGAGATCGATCGCGTCCGAATTTAGCGAGATGCGATTCGCCGGTCCGCCGCGGGTCGGCGGCTAGCAGTCGGTGACGGCGTCGATACCTACCTGCGTATCACCGGGAGATCAGCAGGCTTGCTCGTGCGGCTGTTCGACGAGCTGCAGACTCCGGGGCGCGCTGCTGTGTACGGTCAGCACGTCACTGAGGCCGCACGTTGCGACGACGCGGGCCACCGCCGGCTGGCGACTGACCAGACAGAGCTTGATTTCGCGCTCACGACACCAAACGGCCTGCTCGGCCAGCGCCAGATAGGACGAGCAAGACATGAAATCCACGCTGTTCACGTCGACGATGAACAGTTGAGGTGCGGACGCGAACGCTGCAGCCTCGGCCAGCAGCAACCGCCAGGTGGCCTCGTTGCAGGCGTCGATCTCACCGCCGACGTAGACGATGACCGCCGCATCGAAGCTCTGCACGGCCGCGCGCAGCGTGCTGGCCTCGGCGCCCAACTCAGCGACGAGGCGCGGCGTCAGGCGCAACGGAACGGCGAACACTTCGGTGGCGGCCAAACTCATGCTGCGCTCCTCATCGTCGGTCGGTACAGACCTGGTCTGGCCGGAACAGACTCATGTCAGCTGGCTTGGCTGAGCACGTAGCTGTTAGGCGGGCAACTATCGAAGCGCAAACACACCGTTGTGCCGTCGTTCCGTCCATCGATGAAGCACTCGTCAGCGAGAGTGCGCATCAGCAATATCCCGCGACCGCGCACCGCGTTGATCGCAGCGGGATTGGGTTCGATCCAGCGACCGTAGTCGCTGACGCACACCTTGAGTTCGGTGGTGCCCGGGACGTAGCTGATCTGCAACGTCATGCTGCCCACGCGCCCGAGAACCTGATAGGCATGGTCGGCGCAGTTGGACAGAGCCTCGTCCACCGCGAGCACGATGTCGGCGGCGCGATCTTCGTCGAGCTCCAGATTGCAACTGAGCCAATTGCCCAAGTCCCGGCGGAACATCGCGACCGTCAGCGCATCAGCCCGCCCGGTATGGGTGAGGCCGAGCTGGTCGACTTCACCGAAGCCGACCTGATCGCTTGACGTCTTACTGCTCACGGGATCTCGGCTACCCGAATGCAGGGCCGGATACACCTGATGTGACCAGTCCCCTAGCGACAAGGGCTCTTTACCGGCTCCGCCCTCTCGCGGCGCCGGGCTGAGCGGGCGTCAGCTCAGGACCGAGGTGTAGTAAATCGTGTCGGCCATCGACACCGAGTCATGTGTCTGCGGGACCGCGTCCAGACCGTGCTCGGCCAGCAACTGACTCATCTGGACTCCGCTTGACTGCCAGCCCAGGTCGGTCAGGTAGTCGGCCACGTCCTTGCGCTCGCCTTCGAATCCGAGGTTCTCCCAATCCAGTTCGAAGCCGTGCTCCCGCCACTTGGCGGTGGACCGCCGCATCATCTCGCGCGCTTGCTCGGTGTCCCGTTCGGGCCGGTCCGGGATGGCTTCGACCGCCAGTCGGCTACCCGGCGCGCTGAGCGCGGTGACGTTGTCCATCAACCGGTCTTGCGCCTCCGGCGGCAGGTATCCCAGCAATCCCTCCGCAATCCAGGCCGTGGGCCGCTCGGTGTCCAGGCCAGCAGCTCGCAACGCGTTCGGCCAATCCTGTCGCAGGTCGATGGGCACCGTACGCAGGTCGGCTTTCGGGGCCGCACCCAGGGATTTCAGCGTGGTGGTCTTGAACTCGATCACCTCGGGCTGGTCGATTTCGAACACGGTCATGCCGGCGGGCCAGCTCAGCCGGTAGGCGCGGGCGTCCAGGCCGGAGGCGAGAATGACCGCCTGTCGGATGCCGGCACGCGCTGCGTCCTGGAAGAACCCGTCGAAAAAGCGGGTCCGAGCGGCCATGGCGTCGGGCATGTGCTCGAGCTTCCAGCTGGACTCGTCGTCGTCGACGTCGGCGGCGGCAAGTTCCCCCGACACCCAACGGGTAAAGAAGTCCACGCCCACGGCGCGTACCAATGGCTCGGCGAACTGGTCGTCGATCACCGGGTTCTCGGCGTTCGTCGCGATCGCGCGAGCGGCGGCCACCATGGTCGCCGTCGCGCCCACACTGGTAGCCAGGTCCCAGGTGTCGTTCTCGGTGCGTGGCACGGACATTCCCCTCGTCGAGCGGCAGATACTTAGCCAGTTTAACACTTAGCTACGGTAATAACTGCCCGCAACGTGGGAACGGCAAGGTCAGCGGCGGCCGGGGCCCCCCGGACCGCCGGGGCCACCGGGGCCACCGGGACCGCCGGGTCCCCCTGGCCCTCCCGGTCCACCCGGTCCGCCGGGGCCGTTCGCGGCGGGAAGGACGAACACGCATTCGTTGAGTTCCACGCTCCACGCCCACCCGGGGGCGCAGTCGTCGTCGGCGCGACTTGTCGCGGGGGTGATGACGGCCGGAACCATCGTTGCTGCGAGAGCGAACGCGCTGATTGTGCACCGGCGGAGAATGCGGTTCATGTGCCCACCTCTTGCTGTCGTCGTCCAGCACGTGCCGGGCGGTCCCGTCGATTGTCCTCCTACCGAGGGCCGGCGGGGAAGATTTCGTTTCGGTTGGCCGCCCGCTCAGGCGAACCGCAGGCCGCGGCGTCGCACCCAGAACACCGCCACCGACGTTCCGAGGATCCACACGATCAGCGCGATGCTTAGGTGCACCAGGCTCTTGGTGTCGCGCCCGAAAACCGGGCCGATAGCCGCGGGAATCCGCGTCCACAGAAAGCGGTGCTCGACGCCGTCCATCGGATCGGCGACGTAATAGACCGCGTACGGCAGTGCGATGGCCAGCAGCCACATAGCGGTGCGGCGTAGATCGTGGCGATGGCGCCAACGCCGCATCAGCGGCTGCACCGACACCGGGTGGATTACGGAGATGACGTTGCCGACTCCGAGCCAGGACACGATTGGCACCGCCACGTTCGGTATGGTCATCGCCAGTTGCGGTACCCCTTCCCTGGCCACCGTCAGCGCCGCCGCCACCGCGAGGGTGGGTAGGCCGACGATTACCACCAGCGCCAAATTCTTGATCACCAGGATCCGCCGCAACCGCACCCCTTCGGACAATCCTCTGGCGACCCGAATATGGTCGCCGCCAAGCAGATTGGTGGTCGTGACGTCGGCGAGGATGAACGACGAGAAGTAGGTGCTGACCAGGACCACCCAGTCGAGCTGATGGTGATGGAAGTGCCGGGTGGGATGGTGGTGGTAGGCAGCGGTCAGCGGTTGCACCGACAACCAGGCGGCCGCCAGGAACAGATTGGCCAGCACACCCGACAACCAGGTGCGCGGCCGGTGAAACGCCCACCGGATCTCCGCCCAGACGGCCGGCGCCAGCGGTTTGCCGAAATCCCGGGCGGCGCGTTCGGCCGCGACGGGGCGAGGCGCCGAGGCACGTGCCAAGCTGCGCAATGCGCCGCGTACGTAGCGGTGCCTCGTGGTTTGGGTCACTGTGCGCTCGGAGCTCCCAGTTGAAGCGGTGCAGATCCCGACAATTGAAGCAAGTCGGGGTCGGGTTGCCTTCGGCGAGCCGGGCGGCGGGTGGCCACGCCGGTCCAGCCGGGTCTGGGATAGGCGAATTGCTCTGTGGCACAACATATTCGCAGGTGCCGCGCCGAGGCGGACCCGATGCCAGACGACGGCTCGCGCACCGCTGGTAGGCAGAGGTGACTGGTTTCGCCGAGCATCAGCGGAAATCCTGGTGGATGCTAGGAAGCAAACACGAAGCCGATTTTGACCAAGGAGACCGATCGTGGCTGGCGCCGATGACGACGGCCGCAGCGTTCCGGGGCACGCCGCGCTGGCGTTCGGGCTCGTACTGTTGCTCTGCGTCGCGGTCTGTGGGTGCGACCGTGTTGTTGCCGGTACCCCTGTAAATGCGCAACGAGGCGCCGCCGCATCGAGTGGACCCATCCATCCGTCGCAACTGGACGATCTGCTGACAGCTTCGGGCTCGCTCACAGTGGTCGACAACAGCCCGCTGAGCGAAGACGACATGCAGTCCGCACTTTTCATCGGCGCCGACCCGGCGGAGTGCCACGGCGTCGTGGCGTTCGGCCGCTATCCGTTGTTCCCGTCGACCTACACCGGGCGCGAGGCCCGCACGCAGCAGGACCGCCTTCTCAACCAGCATCAACTCTTGGAAGTGTCGGCCAGCTATCCGGCCGACTTCGACGCAGCCGGCTTCCTGGACTCGGTCCGCAAGACCGTGACCGGATGCCAGCACCCGGTCACGGCATGGGGCGACGGTGGTCACAAGTCGACGGTGAACCCGGCGACCTTGAGTCAGAGCCCGCCCGAGGTAGCCCAGTGGTTGACCAATCTCGCGGGACAACGGTGGGTATGCGAATTCGCGGTCATCGCCAAAGCCAACGTCGTTTCCGAGATCGTCACCTGCTCGCCGGACCGTGCCATCGACATCGGCGCGTTGGTGACCAAACGGCTCAAGAAAATCGACGAACTGCTGAGATCCACTTCGTGACGACTCAATCCGGAGCC
>NZ_JCALDY010000034.1:0-39899 GCF_059813095.1 Mycobacterium sp. NGS22 | reverse complement strand
ACAGGCCCATAGCCAGGATCGCGAGTCCCGCTGCCACCGAGACACGTAGCCCAAGCCGCGGCAAATACCACTGTGTGAACGCCGCAATGACAAGTAGCGGCACCGCGAGCGGACACAGCGCGATCGCGGTTTGCAGCGGGCTGTAGCCGATCACCAGTTGCAGGTGCTGCATGATCAAGAAGAAGAACCCGAAAATGGCGAAGAACAGCGTCATCATGCCGACAGAGCCGGTCAGCATGTCGGGTCTTCTGAACACACGAATATCGAGTAGTGGATGCTTGCGGCGCAATTCGAAGTAGCCGAAGAAAATGGCGAGCAAGATGCCGCCAGCAAGGCAACCAGACACCGTCGGGTCGCTCCACCCTCGCAGCGGTGCTTCAATCACGCCGAAGACGAAAACGGCGACCGCCGAGCCGATGAACAGCGCACCCCACCAGTCGACCGGCGTTGCCTCGGGGTCCTTGGATGACGAGATCGTCAGGGCGAATACGAACAGCAGAGCCGCTGCTCCGACGAACGCCCAGAAGATCGTCTGCCATGGCCCGAATTGAGTGAGTATCGCAGTCCCCATGAAACCGACGAGCGCACTCGATGCGCACACACCGGCCCAGATGCCAATTGCCTTGTTGCGCTCTTCTTCTGGATAGGCTGCGGTCAACAACGAGAGGGTGGCTGGGAGTATTGCTGCGGCACCGACTCCTGTGACACCTCGCGCAACGATGAGGGCGGTGGGCGTGTCGAAATAGATGGGCGCGAGCGATGCTGCAGCGAAGATGGCGAGCCCAACGAGGAGGACGGTGCGCCTCCCGTAGCGATCCCCTAAAGCCCCGGCCGGTAGCAGCAGGCACGCCATCACCAGCGTGTAGCCGTCGACGATCCAGGTCAATTGCGATTGCGTGGCAAGGGTTTCCAACGCGATGGCACCCAATGCGGCGTTGAGGGCGACCATCGACGAGATAACCAGGAGAACGCCCATCGAACAGACGATCAGTAGCCAAATCCTGGAACGTCCCGATAAGGCGTTGGACTGGTTGGCACCGCTTTCAGCGGTTTCGTTGGCGAGTTTCTCGACGATCCCGTCGGTCGACGCTTCAGTAATCGCTGCGCATCGAACCTTCCTGTTCTGTTGACGCGAGGAGGTGTTCGTTGTTCGGGTCATGTCGTGGCGGCGGGCACCAGCGCGCTGATGTCTTCGCCTTGAAGGAGTTTGACCGTTAGGTTCACATCGAAGTAGTCCGTCCATCGAGTGATTTTGCCGTCATCTCCAACAACGAACGTTCCCATCACCGGGATGGCGGGTTTGCCTCCGTCTGGGGTTTGGATGTAGTCGAGGCGTTCGGTCAGGACGACGGGGCCGTCGCTGGCTAGGTTGACGATTTCGAAGGCGTAAGCGTCGGGGAACATCGAGAACTGTGCGGCCATGTTCTCCACGATGGCGTCGACTCCGCTGAATGCTGGCATGCCGACGTTTTGGTAGATGGCGTCGTCAGCGAGCAGGGGACGCAGGGCTTCAGGATCCCGACGTTCCATCAGGGCGCAGAACTCGCGGACCACATCGGCGGGATTAGACACCTAGTACCTCCAACTTGGGGAAAGTGACGACCAAACCGTCACATGGAACCTGTATGTGACATGGCGACTGTATGTCACATACAAGTTGTATGCAATACTCTATGGCGATGGCGCACGGGCAAGAAAGGCTGGACCCCAAGGCGCGGCGTGCCGCCCAGGCAGAGGCGACGCGCGTCGCGCTGATCGATGCCGCGATACGGCTGTTCGTTGACAAGGGCTATCACCACACCGGCACGGAGGAAGTCGTTGCTGAGGCCGATGTTGGGACTCGAGGTGCTCTGTACCACCACTTCGCCGACAAGCAGGCTCTTTTCGAGGCGGTATTCATCGCGGTCGAGGAAGGTCTAGTGATGGAGGCCGCCAAGAATCTGGCCGATCCAGCGGACGGCGCTTTCAATCAGTTGCGCCAGGGACTTATTGGCTTCCTTGACGCATCCCTGACGCCACAAGTGCAGCGGATCCTGCTGATTGACGGGCCGGCCGTGCTGGGCTGGTCCAGGTGGCGGGAGCTAGAAAGCGTTTACGGGTTGGGGGCGATCCGCGCGATGCTTGAACGCGCCATTGAGGAAGGCGACCTAGCCGCGGGCCAGCCTGTGGCAGTACTGGCTCATGTGCTGCTGGCCGCAGCCGAGGAAGCTGCGATGTTCATTGCCAATGCGGCCGATCAGCAAGCGGCGCGGGACGAGAGTGTCCAGGCGCTGAACGCACTGCTGGACGGACTCCGTTCGCGCTAGCCCACATTTAGGAGGTTCTACGGATTGGCTGATTCAATCGTCCGTGGGGAGACGGGCTTGCCCGTCATGCCGCTGCCACGCACGTCGGGATGTCCCTTGGCGCCCCCGCCAGACTTCACACTATGGCGACAATCCCCCGGGCTGCAGCGTGCGGCTTGGCAGGGCAAGCCCGTATGGGTGGTCAGTCGGTACGAGGACATACGCGCAGCTCTAACTGATCCACGGCTGAGTGCAGACACCAATAGCATGTGGGCCGAAGCGCAGAACTCCGACGACGCGATGCCAATCATCTTCGCGCGAATCGACGACCCCGAGCACAATCGGATCCGACGAATGATGACTAGCGACTTCACCTTTCGGCGAGCAGAGAAAATGCGGCCGCGAATTCAGGAACTGGTCGATCACTACATCGACAAAATGGCCGAACATGGACCACCGGCCGATCTCGTCCATGACTTCGCGCTTCCAGTGCCCTCGGTGGTGATCTCAGTGCTGCTGGGCGTACCCGACGCGGACCTCGAGTCTTTTCAGCGCAACAGTGCAACTGTGCTCGACTCCGGACTCTCCGACGAGGAGCGCCTCGTCGCAGGCATGGGTATGTACGGCTACATGTTGGATCTGGTTTCCCGAAAGGAACGAGAGCCGGGCGACGACCTGATCAGTCGACTCGTCACAGACCACGTCATTCCGGGTGGACTCAGCAGAGAAACAGCCGCTATGACGGCGATGATCATGCTTCAAGCCGGCCACGAAACCACGGCAAGCATGATCGCGCTCGGCACGCTTGCCCTGATGCAGCATCCAGACGATTTCGCGCGTCTACGAACAACAGAAGACAACACTGAGATCGCGAATATTGTCGATGAGCTGCTGCGCTATCTGACCGTGGTCCACAGTCTGGTCGAGCGTGTCGCAAAGGAAGATTTCACGCTCGGTGGCCAACCCATTCGCGCAGGTGATCTCGTATTGATGAATCTGCCCGCCGGAAACTGGGACACCGCCTACACACAGCGTCCCGAAGAATTCGACATCGCTCGAAATACTCGCGGGCACCTCGCGTTCGGCTACGGCGTGCACCAATGCATCGGACAAAACCTCGCTCGCGCCGAGCTGCAGATCGCACTAACGACGCTGGTGCGGAGGTTTCCTGGGCTACGACTCGCCGTCTCGTTCGAGGACCTCCGATTCCAATCCCGCAAAGAGATTTTCGGTATAGAGCGGCTACCCGTTGCCTGGTGACCGACGGGGGTCGACGATTTCGTCCACTACGTCGTTGGCGTCGACGTCGCTCGCGACTTGTGAAAGATGCTGCTGCTTCGGCGATCTCGACAATTTTCGCCATAGTTCGCGGCAGATGGCCAATTGGCATCAGCACCGACTCGCTGCCGAAAGGCGTCGCACCCTACACAGGATGAACGGCAGTAACGGTGGTCTCCAGTGCGGCGTCACCGGTCAGATGTGCTCAACGATGGCCACCTCTTAGGTAGCTTTAACAGGTAGCAGAATTGCTCATAAACCTACAGTGACAACTGCAATTTCGCTGCTACAAGAATGATGTAATTATTCTAGAGAGTTACGTTCTTACAAGCAGCAGTCAGCGGAAGGCGGGTGCCAGTCTTGCTTGCGAGTCCGGTGAAGGTCGGTGCTTCAGGCCAAGCGCGGCGTTGCAGATATCGTGGCTGCATGCCGCCTCTTCGTCTTCATGCAGTCGACGGCTGTGGCGAGTGCGCAGGATCACATCGGGGTTGCAGTGCAAGGCATCGTGCGGGTTGTTCGCAATGAAAACGGACGATGCCCACAAATCCGCACCGAGCACAAGCAGCGAAGTCACCCGCACCTGGCAGGAGCGCGCCGTCGAGCGCCGACTCGGCGAAGCACGCGCGCTCGCGGTCGCGCGCAGCACGCAATTCATGGCCACGGCCCTTGAACTCGTCCAAGAATCCGGCCAGGCGAATTTCACGCTGCAGATGTTGGCTGAGCGCGCAAACTTGAGCGTGCGGACGTTCTACCAGCATTTCTCGAGTAAGGACGAGCTCTTGCTGGCGCTGTACGAAGATGTGACCGCGAGATACACCGAGGCGATCCGGGAGAAGGTCGAGGCCGCAGACAACCCAATGGGGCAGCTGGAGGCCTGGTGTCGCGGGGTGCTTTCACGGCCGGGCTCATCCAAGGAAGTGGGCGGCCGTCTGGTTCTCATATACAACTTGAGCCTGGAAGTGGAACATCCGGAGGCATTTGCCAAAGTGTGGGAACCACACCGCCAGTTGTTGACCGAGATTTTGACCGCATGTTCCAAAGCAGGTTTGATCCGAAACGATCTTTCGCTGGAGCAACTCACCTCACTGTTGGGCTACACCATGACGTCGTTCGGTCAGTTCAATGCGCTGCACGAAGGGATGGATGGCCGGAGTTTGACTGAAGACGTGGTGTGGTCCTGGTGTCGTCAAGCGATCGAGCCTTCAGCGGGTAGGTCCGCCTCTATCTCGTCGACGCCCCCCGGGTAGCGGCCACTACTTCCACTTACTGCGTCCGCAGTCGCTGCGCGGCCAATGCGCGCAGCTCGTCGGACCGTATCTTGTCGCTGCCGGTCAAGGCGAGATCATCATCGCCGAAGAACAGCACGTGGCGCGGCACTTTGTAGCTAGCCAAGCGTTCCCGGAGGTAGCCGCGAATCTCGTCAGCGTGGACTTGAGCGCCGTCGCGCGGGACGACGCAAGCGACTACGACCTCGCCGAGTGTTTTGTGCGGCAGGCCAACCGTTTTGGCTACTTTCACAGCAGAGTGCTTGGCCAGCGCTTCATCGACTTCGAGGGGTGAGACGTTGGCGCCACCGGTCTTTATGATGTCGGTCAGCCTGCCGATCCAGAACAGCCGCCCGACATCGTCAAGGTAGCCCCCGTCGCCGGTGGGGAAAAAGCCTTCCTCATCGAGCGTCTCGGCCAACGGTGTGCCGATATAGCCAAGCATCAGTGTGGGGCCTTTGACACAAATCTCTCCGCTCGCGCCGCGCGGAACTACGCAGCGGGTAACTGGGTCGACGATCTTGATTGTCACGCCCGGCAACGCAATGCCCCAACTGTCGCCGTGTGTCTCAGATGGCGTATTGAGTCCGTAAATAGTTGAGATAGTGAATGTTTCAGTGTTGCCGTAAGCATGGTCGGGCAGATGCCACTGTGCGGTCACTGTCGGGTGACGGGCGATAGGCGTCTTAACGTCGGCGAACCGCATACTGCTCAGGTCGACTGTAAGCCAGTTTGGTGCGGCTTCTATCTGTGCCCACTGATGTGGCCAGGCGAATGGATAGTTCACGCGCTCTGCAGCCATCAATTCCAGCGCCTCGGACGCGGCGAAAGTTCGCTGTAGGACTAAACAACCACCAGCCGCGAGCGTGGCGCCCAGTGACATCACGAAGTTTCCGGACCAAAAGAAACCGTTGGCCGACCAACAGCGGATGTTGTCCTCTGGCCCGAATTCGCACACCCGACGGAAGCGCCACAACTGAATAGCGATGCCGCGGTGTGCGCTCAGAACACCTTTGGGCTTGCTTGTCGAGCCCGACGAGAAGAACAGGGCTCCCGTGTCGCTGGGGAGCACGGCCGCCGACGTAGCGTTTATCAGCTCGCGCGGTTCATTGCGACCTCGGGCAAGAAAAGCATCCCACGTCTCGACTCCGGGCGACGCATCGCCGACCGTGGCGAGATGGCGAAGGAATGGAAAACGCTTGGACTGAAGCGGATTGGATTCGGCCATTCGGATCTCCGGCGCCAGTGTCGATAGGACGCTTGAAAAGTCTGTCTTCAGTACCATCCTCTCGAACAGCAACACTGCGACGCTCGAAGCGTTCAGTAGATACTGAAGCTCCGCAGGCGTCGAGAACGTGCTCAGCGTGACAGCCACGCCTCCCGCGAGTGATATGCCGAAGAAAGCCGATATCCACTCGGGGCGGTTGGTCATCAGGACGCCCACCCGGGTGTCCTTGGCGACGCCGCTCGCGCGTAACGCGCATGCCACATCGACTGCCCGTTCCCACAGTTCGGCATACGTCCAGCGGATGTCTTCCTCTGCCGTGCGGAATGCCACAGCTTCCCGGTCGCCATACATCGATGTCACCTCGCGCAGAAACCCGGGCAATGTGAGTGCACCAAGCCCTGGCTCGTCGCTCAACGCCGGACCAGAGACGATCGAAAGCTTCGATGCAACGGTAGATTTCATGTGGAGGACTTCGTCACAGGGGAAGCTCGACCTCGGCTGTACATGCGACGAGCTCCTCGCCGTTTTGGTTGGTCAGGCGCAGCTTTATCTGAACAAGCGGCACCCCCCACCTCGAATCGGGTTCCTTGCCAATGATTTCAGCGTCGAAGTAGGTGACGTCACCTTCGAAGGCCGGACCGCGGAAATCGGCTTTGCTGTGGCGCACCATCCCGTCGTGGCCGGCCCAATACGCGAGGTAGTCGGTGCACCACGCGCCCATCGTTGCGCCGTAGCCATACGCGCGCGCCATGCCCACTTCGCTGGCGCGGTCGGCATCGATGTGGCCGCGCGACGGTCCTAGATAGAGCCCGTCACGCTTGCGTGGATCGATGAACGCGTCTTCTTCGTCGAACGCGAAATCCTTGCCGAAACCAGGATCTTGATATACCCACGGGTCTTCGATTCCCGGGGGGGCCACCCATTCGAATCCACCCCAAATGTTGAAAACGAATGCGCGATACTCGGTAGTGAATGTAGCGATGGTGTGTGGTCCGATGACACGACGAGGTAGCGTATCGCCGACCTTTACTTCGTCGAAATGCGGTGAGATGCCCAGCCGGTTCGACTCGAGCCAGTCGCGGCGGAGCCTGTCTACTTCCTCAAGTTCGAGTTGTGTCCATCGCTTGACCTCGCCGAGCTGACTCTCGAACATGCCACGCCTGGTTGCTTCTTCGACAAGATAGCGGATCGCGGTGGACCGTTCGCGAGCCACCAGGGCGCCGCTCTGATTCTTGTGGGTGGTATCGCCTCGTGAGAACATGGTGGGGCCGGCGAACTTCGTTTCGACAACCTTGTAATCGTGAAATCTGCGAGTTTGAAACAGCTTGTCTCCGGGTCGGACCGGGCATCCGTAGAACCACCACTCTTCCCCGCCAAAAATGAGATGGCTGTTGGGGATATGGCCTACACATGCGGGTGCTGCGCCGTGGCCGTAGTCGAGAGCAACGGCGATCGACTGTGGCGCGATCAGCCCGCCGAACTTGGAAGCGCGGGCGAACCGCTCATCCCAGTGCAAAGGGTTGGGGTAGTCCATCGCCATCACCCAACGGCGTATGTCTGACGAACTACACGGATCCCACAGTTGCCCACCTCCGATGGGTTTGCCGACCCGGTGGTCGACGTCGGACAAATCGATCCCGCTTTGCGACAACTCGGAAGCCGACTTTCTGGGCATTGGTCAAACTCCTGTCCTAGCCGTTGAGGTTTGTCATCGAGACGCGCCTGGGAGGCATTTTCGTTAGGCAGACCGTGCGCGCACTTGGTCATCTCCGATCCGGCGGCATTTTCTAACGGCAAACGACGTATGACGCGACTGAATGTGGTTTGACACGCACGGCAAACATGAAGCTGCCTTCGTGGCGTCGCAACCGCGACGGCCGAGCGCGCCAGCGAACTCGCCCTCTCCCAGAAGCGTCAATGGTTGATATTGCTTTCCCGTCATGAAGATTGTCAAGCAAGTGCCAACGTTGACTTTCAGCTATGGAGAACGTTATTCTCACCGAAATCTTTCGTCGAAGATGGGACCCGAGTGCTTCTAGAGCTCGACGATGACCAGCATCTCTGGCGCGATACGGTCCGGGAAGCGGTCGCGAAGCACTGCCCCCCGTCGCTTGTTCGTGCAGTCGCAGAGGGCGAAGCTGATGCGAACGGGCTTTGGGAGTGGTATCGGAAGGAAGGCTGGACGGAACTTGCCACTGCGGAATGCTTCGTCGAGCTCACTCTCGTGCTCGAAGAACTCGGACGCGCATGTGACCCCACTCCATTCCTAGCTACCACTACGCAATTCGCACCCCTAGTAGGCGATCACTTCGAGCCAAAACGATCGGGTGCTGCGGTCTACAGCGGTGTGACTGCGCGTCGCGACGGCACGGGATGGCTGCTCGACGGTGTCGCACGCTTTGTCCTTGACGGCGATCGATCCCAGCAATTGGCAGTCATCACCGAAGCCGGGATTTTCGTCGTGGACCAGGACCGGGTGACTGCGCGCCGAGTCGCTGTACTCGATCCCGTGCTGCATGTGGCTAACTTGCTGTTCGACGGCGTAAGGGTATGCGACGAGGACCGAACCGTCGCTGATACGGAGCGTGCCAGGCAAATCGCAGTCACCGGCATGGCGGTACACATGGTGGGTGCCTGCCAGCAGATCCTCGAGATGGTGCTCGAGCACGTCAAGGAACGCCATCAGTTCGGGGTGGCAATCGGGTCTTTTCAGGCCATTCAGCACCGGGTCGCCGACATGCATGTCTTCATCGAGCGGGCCCGTGCGTTGTCGTACTTCGCCGCACTCACCATCGCAACTGGCGATCCGCGGAGCCGGCTGGTTCCGCGTATGGCGAAAGCCGCTGCAGGAGAAGCGCAGTCGCACGTAGTCACACACGGCATGCAGTGCTTCGGCGCTATGAGCCAGACATGGGAAAACGACTTGCAGTTCGCCGTCAAGCGCGCGAAGGCGGGGGAGTTGATGCTCGGCAACGCGGCCGAGCATCGTGCGACTATCGCCAAGGAGTATCGTGCGGCTGACTTTTGATCCCGATGTCGAAACCTTTCGCGCGGAGTTCTCCGCGTTTCTCGATGACAACGTGCCTCCGGAGTCCGAGACGCTCGAACGTCCTCAATCGGTTTCCCACATGCCACAGTGGGCTCGGGATTGGCAACGCTTGCTGTTCGACAACGGTTGGCTGCTGCCTGCACAGCCGCCGGAATTCGGCGGACGTAACGCCTCCGTGCTACAGCAGTTCGTGCATCTCGACGAATTGTGCAGGAGGAGAATCTTTCACAGCTTCAATCCGCAAGGCGTCAACATCGTTGCGACCTCTCTGATTTCGTTCGGTACCGACGAGCAGAAGAAGCGATGGGCGGTGCCAATCCTGCGCGGTGAGATGACCGCATCGTTGGGGATGAGTGAGCCGAACGCAGGCTCAGACCTTGCATCGCTTCGCACCAGGGCCGTACGCGACGGTGACGAGTTCGTCGTCAACGGCCAGAAGGTCTGGACATCGGGTGCACATCACGCTGACTTCCTGCTTGCTTTCGTTCGCACCGATCCAGATGTGCCGAAGCACAAAGGCATTTCCGCACTGATCATTCCGACGAATACCGAGGGTGTGGTCTGCCGTCCTTTCGCCGATGTCGCGAGTCAGGAAAATCTTGACTTCAACGAGGTGTTCTTTTCAGATGTCCGTGTTCCAGTGGAGAATCTGGTCGGCGAGCTCAATCAGGGTTGGCGGGTAGCCAACGGTTCTCTGGGACACGAACGGACCATGATGTGGCTGCTGTTCGCTGATCGGCTCGACAACCTGATCGAGGACTGCCAGCCACGCACATCGGTACAGCGGGACCAGTACGCATCGATGATCATGGATTACCACGCTTTACGCACCATGGGGTCGGCGGCGTTGGCACGCGCGGCGCGCGGGGAGGTGGACATTTCGTCGGTGTCGGTGCTGAAACTGCTCGGCTCTGAGGCCGAAAGGCGGGCAGCCGATGTCTTGTTGGATACGAAGGGTATTGAAGGCCTGCTGCATCCGTTGACTGGACGCTACCAACACATGAACAACGACGAGTACTTCGCGAGCAGTTTCGAGCGATTCACTCGAGGCATTGCGGCCACCATCGCGGGAGGGACTTCAGAGATTCATCGAAACATTATTGCCCAAAGTGTTCTTGGTCTTCCGCGTGGCTAGGAACAGCAGTCGTCGATCCGGCAGCCGCTTCCAGGAGGCGCCTAATGGCTGAGATGGATTGGGCGGAAACAACATGCATCAAGGTACACCGGCAGGCGGGCATCGTGACAGTTCGGTTGAACCGGCCCGAGAAAATGAATGCCATCAATAGCACCATGGAGAACGAGTTCTACTCCGTTCTTGCCGACTGCGACCGAATGAACGATGTCAAGTGTGTGTTGTTGACAGCGGAAGGCCCGAACTTTTCCTCCGGTCATGACATACAACAGGTCGCAGCAGAAACGATCGGTGGCCAGACGCCGGCGACGATTGGGGACAAGTATTGGGTTCATACGGGTGATCTGCTCCCACCGTGGCGATTCGCGAAGGGTCTTGTAGTAGCTGCCAAAGGTTTCGTGGGACCTCACGCGAATACTTTCCTGTTAGCCGCGGACGTGGTCATAGCGGCCGAGAATTCACGCTTCAGTTGGGAGGAGTCTCGGGTCGGTGTTGGTGCGCCGTACGGCCCGTATGCACTCATGCCGTTCCACTTCCCGATTCGCGTCATGAAGCACCTGTGGATGACCGGCGGCTGGATGGATGCGGAGACAGCCCATCGGCTGTTCTATGTGAATCGTGTTGTCGCGCAAGGGGAGGAGGAGAACGTAGCAATGCGGTTCGCCGAGCAGATTGCCCGGATGGAAACCGGTGATCTCATCGCCAACAAGCGCGGCACGCATCGCCTCTACGAAGCAGCGGGTCTTTCCGCGATGGTTGACGTGGGTCGAGATCCATATGTTCCCAGCGCGGAAGCAGCGATGGCTAAAGAGACTCATCTGCGCCTGATTCATGATAAGGGCGTGAGAGCTGCTGTGCGAGAACGTGATACGGGTTGGAATGACGAAATAAGTCAGGTGTAGACAGTTCAGGCCGTGGTCGACCAAAACTGCGAGAAGGGAAGCCGATGCCAAACGCCGATGCAATTGTCGTGGCAATCAACGCGCACTGCGAGACCCTCAGTAATCATGATAAGGATGGCTGGCTGGCTCTGTGGGCGGAGGACACGGTTCTGGAAGACCCGGTCGGGGTGGATACTTACAGCGGCTTGGAGAGTTTGCGAACGTCTTTCTGGAAGCTGGTAAGCGACCTCTCTCCAATGAAGCTGTGGCTCGAACGCGACGTCATTGTCTGCGGCAACGAGGCAATCGCCATTCTGCAGGGTGTGGTGACACGCAACGGCGCTATGCAGCACGTCGGCCCCCTCGTCGATCATTTCACGTTTGATGACACGGGAAAGATCTCGATGATGCGGGCCTTCTGGAAGTACGCGTGACATCCACATCGCCGGAGACGTTGCCCGCCATCGTCAGTCGGATGGCGGAGGCGAATCCACACCGGGAGTTCGTACGGACTGTGAGCGGCCCGTCGGCAACCTGGGGTCAATTGCAATCTTTGACAAGCGTTTGGGCGGCGCGCTTTTTGGCACTCGGCGTTGGGCGAGGTGACGTCGTTGTGACCATTATGGACGCGGGCCTGGACGCACTGGTGGCTTGGCTGGGGCTCGCCAGCATCGGCGCGATCGACGCGGCGACCAATCCCGAGTTCCGGGGCAGGATGCTTGCCTACACGATCAACAACTGCGCGCCCGATTTGCTGTTGGTGGCTGCACAGTACGTTGAATTTCTTGAGCCTATAGCCGCGGATCTGCAGACGGTGAAGCGAGTACTCGTACTTGACGGGGACGGATCCTTTCCTGAAGGAAGTTCGTCCCTGCCTGGCCTGATGCGACCCGATGACCTCAGACCGGATCTGCCCGCCGCGCACAATCAAACAGGCGTGCCGGAGCTTCACGATATCGCCTGCATCACATACACATCCGGAACCACCGGTCCATCCAAGGCCGTGAAATTGCCATGGGGACAACTGCACGCCATCAATTCCGGAACCTTTCCGATCGAGGACCTTACGGCCGCGGACGTCTTTTACTGCACAACGTCGCACGCCCACTTCGGCTCAAAGTCGATTCCATACAACGCGGCGATGGTCGGCGGACAAGTGGTCATGCGGCCCCGGTTCGCGCTCTCTGATTTCTGGGACGACGTCACAAAGTACGAGATCACTACCGGCATGCTCGTCGGATCGATGGCTGACGTGCTACTTCGGGATCCGAAGCACCCGAAGGGTGCAACAACTCTCAAGAATTTGTTCATGGCGCCCCTCGGCCCCAGCTATCGCCAGTTCAGTTCGGAATTTGGCGTCCGCATCTGCACCGTCTACAACAGCACTGAAGGTGGCGTCGCTATCCGATCAGGCTGGAACCCCACGAACAGCCGCACCGTCGGTCGACTTCGGAAGGGCTATCCCGACTTTGAAGTCCGCTTGGTCGATGCGAACGACTATGAAGTCGCCGACGGCACGCCTGGAGAGTGTGTGGTGCGCGCCGGCGTGCCGTGGGTCATGAATGCCGGTTACCTGAACGATGACAGCGCAACGGCATCCGCGTGGCGCAACGGCTGGTTCCACACCGGTGATGCACTCGTCCGCACCCCTGAAGGTGACTACATTTTCGTCGATCGCCTCAAGGACGCCATCCGGCGCCGGGGGGAGAACATTTCGTCCTTCGACCTCGAAGCAGACGTGCTACGAAATCCGGAAATCGCCGAATGTGCCGCGGTAGCCGTCCCTGCCGAAAACGTCGAAGACGAGGTGCTGCTGTTTGCAGTCAGACGTCCCGGTTCCAGGATCAGCCCGCGCGACTTGTATGAAGATCTCGCGAGCCGGATGGCGCGGTTCATGGTTCCCCGCTACATCGAGTTCTTGGAGGAACTCCCGAAAACTCAAGCGACCCTGCGTGTTATCAAAACCGAGTTGCGGATGCGGGGCGTTGGTCTTGAAACGTGGGACGCCAAAGGACGGTCGTCAGGCGCGCAGATGACTGCGGCCGCCAACAAATGATTCGATAGAGGGACAAGCTGGTGATGATAGAAGAAACGACTGCGAAGGACGGATGTCCGATCACCGGCGAGCGCCTGACTTCGCTTGATGGAGTGTCGTTCATCGACCCGGACATCCAAAAGAAGCCGTTCGCTTACTACCGAACGCTGCGGCATGACTCCCCGGTCCACTTCGAAGAGGGGCTGGGGATGTACCTGGTGTCACGGCACGAGGACCTTGAGGCGGTGCTGCGAGATCCCGTCGTGTTCTCCCAGGAGCTGGGCTATTACAGACAAATGGCGCACGGCCACCTTGATGAGATGAAGGAAATCCTCGAACGTCATGGCGGTGGCTTCTTTCCCGACGTCGCCAACATCGATCCGCCCCGGCACACTCGGGTACGCCGTCTGCTATCCCAAGCCTTCAGCCGGAAGCGGATGAAATCCCTTGAGCCGCAATTCGAAGAGATCGTCGACAGGCTGATCGATACGTTTTTCGAGCGCGAGCGGGGAGAGTTAGACGGTCTGAACGAACTCGCTCTGCCGATGGCGATTGCATTCAGCATGCAACAGCTTCAGGTCGACGATCTCGACATGAGCACGATCAAACGTTGGGGCAGCGCATATCTGTCGCAGTTCAGCCTCGCCAACGGACGCGACGAAATGGTCCGTGCGGCTCATGAGCTCGCAGAGATGCAGAACTATCTGATCGCGCTGGTCCGAAGACGTATGAAAGATCCCGAAGATGACATGCTCTCCGACATCATCACCAATCGAACACCCGACGAAGAACCGTTGAGTTTCGAGGAACTGGTCGCAACTGCTCGCGCGCTTCTTATCAATACCCACGATTCCATGTCGACCGCGTTCACGAACATACTGTTTCAGGTTGCGACCGATCCGACGATTGCTACGCAGTTCTACGAGGCTGCTGAGAACGATTTGCAGATGGGCCGTCTCGTCGAGGAGCTGCTCCGACTCGAGCCACCGGTGCGAGCCTTGTCACGAGTCACCACCGAGCCGGTCATGGTGGGTCAGAAGGCGCTGCCGGAGGGGGCGCACCTGCTTGTTTTATTCGCGTCCGCCAACGACGACGAATCAGTATTCGAGTGCCCACGCAAATTCGACGCGGGCCGCGTCAACCTTCGCAAGAGCATGACGTTCGGGGCGGGTGTTCATTTGTGCCTGGGTGTATCACTCGCGCGTATGCAGCTTCTCGTAGCGGCCAGGCAGACCGCGAAACGGTTGGCAGATCTGAGATTAGCGATTCCAGTCGAGGACATCCGCTACATACCCAATGCTGCATTGCTCGCGATGGAGCGACTTCCCTTGACATTTGCCTTGCAGCCCAAAGGGCACGAGCAATGAGCTGCGAACCCACACAACTGCCGGATCCCGAGGAACTCGACATTGCCGCTCTCCGGGAGAGGTATCTGAACGAGCGGAATCGCCGCCTGCGCCCCGAAGGCCAGGAGCAGTACACCCCCGCGGCCGAGCCGACTCAAGCCATCGACTACAGCGACCCACACATGACTCGCTTGCCGCGACCCGCGCTGAGCGAAGATGTAGATGTCGCCATCCTGGGCGGTGGATGGGCCGGCATATTGGCCGGGTATCACATGCGTAGGGCAGGCATTCACGACTTCCGAATCATCGAGCAGGCAGGCGACTTCGGCGGGGTGTGGTACTGGAATCGCTACCCCGGCCTCTCCTGTGACAACGATTCTTACTGCTATCTGCCGCTGTTGGAAGAGATGGGGTTCTTCCCGTCAAAGAAGTTCGCGGACGGGCTCGAGATACGGCATTACTGCCAAAGTGTCGCAACCAGATTCAATCTCTACGACGGGGCCCTTTTCCACACCTGTGTCAACGCGTTGAGCTGGGATGGATCAATCAACAGGTGGCGCATTGCAACCGATCGTGGCGATGACCTTCAAGCGCGCTTTGTAGTGATGGCGATGGGGCCGATCAATACACCGAAAGTGCCACGCGTCCCAGGCCTTGACGAATTTCGAGGCAAGATATTTCACACGGCCCGATGGGATTACGAATACACCGGTGGAAGTCAAGAGGAGCCGGTGCTCGACAAATTGCGTGACAAGAAGGTAGCGATTGTCGGAACCGGCGCCTCCGCTATTCAAGCGGTGCCCTACCTGGGCAGGTTCGCCAAGCAGTTGTACGTTCTGCAACGCACCGCGTCCACCGTCGACGAGCGTCACAACACGCCCACCGATCCGGCCTGGCTTGCCACGCTGCAGCCCGGCTGGCAGCGCGAGCGCCAAATGAACTTTCACCGCGCAGCAATCGACGGCCTGATGCCTGGCGAACCAGACCAAATTTGCGACATTTGGACAGAATTGAACCGCAACCTGTCTGCCGAATTCGCGGCGACCGGCTGGCCCCAGTCGCCGGAGGAGTTCCTTGCGGTGCGCGAGGTGATGGACTATCGCGTCATGGAAAGGCTTCGAAAACGCGTCGATGCCGCGGTGAAAGATCCAAGCACAGCAGCGATCTTGAAACCCTGGTATCGACACATGTGCAAGCGGCCGGCCTCGAGTGACGACTTTTACCCAACTTTCAACCGCGCGAATGTCAAACTGCTCGACGTGTCGCCGACGCGTGGCCTGGAGCGCGTCACGCGTCGGGGCTTCATTCACGAGGCGGCGGAGTACGACATCGACTGCCTGATCTTCGCGAGCGGCTTCGAGGTGACCAGCGACCTTCAACGGAGGTGGGGGATCGACAAGGTGTCCGGCCGTGGCGGTCGATCTCTTTACGACCATTGGTCTCATGAGTTCCGGACTCTGCACGGCGTGATGACTCACGGATTCCCGAATCAATTTTATGTCGGGTTCTTTCAAGGGGGTTTCAATGCCTCGACGACCGAGACATTCAACAACCAGGGTCGCCATATCGCCTGGATCGTCAGCCAGGCATTGGAGCGCGGCGCAACCTCGGTGGAGCCCAGCCTAGAGGCCCAGAACGCCTACGTGGACCACGTCCGCGAGGTAGCGATCGATACCTCGGCATTCATCCGGGAATGCACACCAGGGTATTTCAACAACGACGGACAAGAGATCGCCGACGAGAAGGGGGTGCTCCGGCCAAGGTCCTACACCGGCGAGCTGTACGGTCTCGGCTATTACGCCTTCGAGAAGCTACTGGCAGATTGGCGGTCGAACAATGATCTCGCGGGCCTGCTGGTCGACGCATGAACCTGCGGCCAATAGCCAACCACGCCAACAGATTGTTGGTAGAGGGGTCGGTTGGAAGTCGAAACCCAGCCTAACATTTCAGCACCAATGGAGGTGGAATGAGTTACGAAAGCAGCGCAGAACCAATCAAAATCGGCTACCTCATGGACTTCAAGCTGCCTGACAGTTACCCGCAAGAGATGCGTGATGACCTTATTCTGCCCTTCGAGATGATCTTCGAAGAAGCATCGGCGCAAGGGGTTTTGGACCGACCGATCGAGATCGTGTATCGAGAAGTCGAAGGGATGCCGAAGGGAACCGTCAAAGCGGTCATCGATGCGTTCGGCGAACTCGTGGACGAAGGCTGCCTTGTCGTATTCGGGCCGCATATCACCGACAATTGCGTGGCAACCAAAGAAGCGATCGAAGAGCGCTTCAAGGTCCCGGCGATCGCCGTCACGGGTACTGATGACTGGCTGGGAGAGTGGACGTTCTCCTTCCCGCAGGGCTCGATGACGGATGAGCCGATTTTCTGGACGGACCTGCTAGCCAAAGGCGGGTACACCGAAGTCGGCGCCCTCGTCGAGCAGTCACTGGTGGGGCAGAGCTATCTGAAGAACTTCCGTACAGCGTGCCGGCGCAGGGGAATACGGATCGTTGCCGAGGTCGAAATCGCCTCGACAGCGCAGGACGTCCACGATGCGATTTACAAGTTGCGCGCAGCGAATTCACAGGCGATCGTGCACATGGGCTTCGGTTTTGGCATAGTTTTCGTCAAACCCGTTCTCGAAGAACTAAATTGGGACCCCCCGAGGTTCTCCAGCACCGCTTGGCAGAACGCCTGGATGAATCCGGTCATGTGGGAGGCGTTCATGGGTTGGACTGGCATCGACCAATACGATGAGGCGAATCCGGTCGGCCAGCAGTTCTTGGACCGCTTCGAAGCGCTCCACGGCCGGCGGCCGCAATATTGCGTGCCGGTGGTGAACTGCGACGTGGCAACTACCCTGTTGCAAGCATTTGCCGACGCGCACCCGCTGAGTCCGCGCGGCGTGAAAGAGGCGCTCGAACGCGTCAAGATGCTGCCGGCCGCATCAGGAGCACCGGGAACGAGAGTCTCGTTCGGCAAGTGGACGCGCCGCGCATGGATGGGCGCAGGCTATCTCGTGGCGCGTCAACTTGACGCCGACGGCGTCAACTCCCATCTCGTCGACAGATTCGGAGAATGATGACATGACCGCGCAGCACTCCAAAACGCCTGCAGTGCAACTGGAATCGAGTGATTCCACGACAAAGTCCCCCAACTGGGGGCGCTGGCTTTCCGGTTTGGCGTTACTTGCCATTGTCGTGCTCTTCATCGCCGTCATGCGGACCGACCTCGACCCGCGAGTCGCTAATCCCGAGCAGCAGGGGCGGCCGCGTCCAGTTCAGTTCCTTTTCGGCTTCGAGTTGATGACGGCGATCCAGATCGGCACGGCCGTAGGGTTGTTCGCGCTGGTGGTCATCTTCGTGCGCGGTTGGCGACGTAACCCCGGTAGCCCCGTCATGCTGATGTTCCTCTGTACCACATTGATCGTGTGGCAGGACCCGATCATGAATTGGGCGCCTTATGCGGTCTACAATCCTGATCTCCTGCACTGGCCGGAATCGTGGTACCTGATCATGATGTCGCCGACGGTCGAACCGTTCATCGTGTTCGGATACGTGTTGTTCTATTTCGGCCCGTATTTTCCGGCGGTATGGATCCTGCGCAAGTTGCAGGCCAAGCACGGACCCGAGGCCTTTGTCTCGCGGCGCCCGCTGATCAGCCTGGGTGCACTTGTGTTGGTGATTGGATTTCTGTTTGACGCCGCGCTCGAGATCGGGGCAGTGCGTACGGGGCTATACATCTACTCTCAGGTGATTCCGTGGGGATCTGTGTTCACAGGCAACACATTTCAGTTCCCGTTGATCTGGGAGTCGTTCTCGGTGACGTTCGTGATGATCCCGGCGGCCATCCTCGTTTACCGCGATGACACCGGTAAGTCGGTGGCAGAGAAACTGGCCGCGAAGGCCAAGCTGTTACCCACCAAGCCGGTCCTCGGTACTTTTCTGGTGATGTTCGCGATCACGAACGTGTCCTACTTCGCCTATGGAGGCTGGTTCTGGGCGATCAAGGCCAGTGGTTTAGCGACCTCGGTCGCCTGCCCCTGGCCGTACCCCGAGGCCAAAGTGTTTGATCCTCAAGCGTACTACGAGGAGAACGGCGCCAAAGGGCCGTACTCGGTTGGTAAGTGGTCCACGTGGCAGTATGCGCTGCCGGACGGGCGGCCGGAAGTGAAGCCAGGTTCGCGGAGCAGCCATTGTGCGACCGACGGGTCCAACGGGTGATGCGCGGCCGGCTCAAGGGCCGACTGTGACCGACCCGCGTGCCGTCGTAATCACAGGCGCCTCCCGTGGACTCGGCTTTGCGTCTGCCGTGCGCCTGTATCGCGAGGGGTGGCGTGTCGTCGCGGCGATGCGCAGTCCAGACCACGCAATGCCGTTGCTACGCCGAGCAATCGACGCCCGAGCCGACGACGACCGACTCATCGGAGTCCAGCTCGACCTTATGGATGCCGCATCGATTGTTGCGGCCGCCAAAGTGATTGAGGAAGCCGTCGGAGTGCCATACGCGCTAGTCCACAACGCCGGCATCTCCGCTGCCGGAATGGCGGAGGAGACGAACATGCGCCTGTGGCAACACATGTTCGCTACACATGTCATGGGTCCGGTCGCACTGACCAATGCGCTATTGCCGAATATGCGGGCTGCCGGGCAGGGCCGGGTCATAGTGGTATCCAGCGCGGGCGGAGTGCGCGGCCAACCGGGAATTGCACCCTACTCGGCCGCCAAAGGCGCCTTGGAACGTTGGGCCGAGTCATTGGCCGGTGAAATCGCGCCGTTCGGCCTTGGCGTTACCATCCTGGTATCGGGGGTGTATGACACCGACATCATCACCGATGCGGGTACCACCGACGACCGCAAATTCGACGGCCCATATGCGCGCCTGCACAACACCATCGACTCCCGTGGACGCCTGGCGGTCAGTCTCGCGCGGCCGCCGGAGAAATTCGCCGAGGGCGTGTTGAGGGCACTAGCGGACCAAGCCTCGTTCCGGCGCCGGGGTGCGGGGCCGGATGCCTCGATGTTGTTGGCGTTCAACAAAATTCTCCCGGCGTCGGGCATGCACCATGTGTCGCGGATCGCGATGGGCATTCCCCGGCGCGGTGCAATGCGAGGGGGTGCATATCCGTTGACGACCGCGCAGCGGTCAATGGTGATGGCCGCCAAGGTGATTCCCCAATCACTCATGCAGCGTATGGCCGAACGTGCAACTCGACGAGCTGCAACCAAAGAGATCCGTGAGAGGGACAGCAATGGCTGACAGACCGAAGGTCAATTTCGGATTGAAGATGATGATCGACGGCAAGCTCGGCGACGGTGAAGCAGGAACCTTCAGCCACAAAGCGGCGAACGAGAGCGGAACCATGGGCTTCAGCCAATACACCGAAGTGAAGTCGGTCGCCTACCCGGCCGATTAGGAGGAACTGCTGTGGAACTTTTTGACGATTTGGACGATTTCGGGTCTTTCGACGATGCTGTCGCAGGTGACGTCCGCGATCCATACACCGAACTCGCTCGTATGCGTGCCGAGGAACCCATACAGCGGCTCGACTTCTCGACAATGCCGGGCGAGGAAGGCAAGCCTGTTTTTATGGTTTACCGCCACGAAGACATCCAGCAGATGCTGAAGGACAACGAAACCTTCTCCTCGTCGATCATCAAGGATTTCTTCGGCATCGGCAAACATGTGATGGTCGGGATGGACGAGCCAGAACATGGCAGGCACCGCGCACTGGTGGCGAAAGCATTTTCTCCAAAGGCGTTGGCGCATTGGGAGGCTGATCTGGTGCAGCGGATCGGAAGCGACATCATCGACGGCTTCGCGTCGCTTGGCAGCGCTGAATTGGTGAAGGATTTCACCTTTCCGTATCCCAGCCGGATCATCGCGGGGCTGCTCGGGCTACCCGAACAGGATTTCCCGCAGTTCCAACGATGGTCAATTTCACTGATATCCCATTTGATCAACCCGGAACGTGCGGCGACTGCGACTAAGGAGCTGACCGATTATCTCACCCCGATCCTCGCTGCACGCCGCGAGGAGCCCCGCGACGACCTCATCAGCGGGTTAGCCGCAGCGGAGATCGACGGTGAGATGCTTTCCGACGAAGAGATCTACTGTTTTCTTCATCTGCTGATGCCTGCGGGTGTTGAAACGACTTACAGGTCACTGGGAAATTTGTTGTATGGGCTATTGAGCAACGCCGAGCAGCTAACCGCTGTGCGTGCCGATAGAAACCTCATCTCTCAAGCAATCGAAGAGGCTGTTCGTTGGGAGGCACCGCTTCTCAGCATCACACGGGTAGCCACACGCGACACCGAACTCGGCGGGGTCGCGATTCCGCAAGGTTCATCCGTCATGCCGATGCTGGGCGCGGCCAACCGTCAGGGAGATCGCTACAACGAGCCTGACAAGTTCGATATCTTCCGACCGGCCAAGGTCCCGATCAGCTGGGGCCACGGCGTCCACGTGTGCCTCGGCATGCACCTCGCGCGACTCGAAATGCGCACCGCCATTAACCTATTACTCGACCGGCTGCCGAATCTGAGGCTAGATCCCGACGGCGATGACCCACACATCCGGGGCATGGCGTTTCGCTCACCTACAAGTCTGCCGGTGCTGTTCGACGTGTGAAGACAGGAACGACTTCGGCTTAGGGCCGGCACGTGATTCTCCCGCCGGACTGGGCGCCAAAAGATATCGAGTCTCTAGACAGAGGAGAGAAGTTCGTGACCGAATTCGACACGATCGATTTTTTCACCGATGCATCGCTTGTGCCCAACCCGTATCCATACTTCGACCATCTTCGAGCGAAATGCCCAGTGACTAATGCGACTCCATTCAACGTAGTAGCTGTAACCGGATACGACGAAGCTCTAGCGATATATAAGGACCCGGTTTTTTCGTCGTGCAACTCTCTAGCCGGCCCCTTCTCCGGTTTCCCATTCGGCCCCGACGGCGCGGACGACGTCACCGAATTGATCAAGCAACATCGCCACATTGCCCCCATGGCAGAGCACATCTCGAATCAAGACCCGCCGTTACACACTCGCACTAGAAGCCTCCTGAACAAGCTGATCACCCCGAAGCGCCTCAAAGAAAATGAGGAATTCATGTGGCGGTTGGCCGATCAACAGCTGGATACATTCATCGAGCGCGGTAGTTGTGAATTCTTGTCGGAGTACGCAAAACCCTTCTCGCTCCTTGTTATCGCCGACCTCTTGGGTGTCCCGCAGGAGGACCGTGGCGAGTTTCGGGCAGTATTCGAGCAGTCGCTCGCGGGTGAGCTAGGGGAGGGAACGACAGCGCACAACCCGCTGGAATGGCTCAACGAGAAGTTCTACGGCTACATCGAAGATCGCAGACGAGCGCCGCGTGGCGACGTACTGACCGAGTTGGCACAGGCAAAGCACGACGACGGATCGACGCCCGAGATCGAGGACGTCATGAACCTGTCCACATTCTTGTTCGCAGCGGGCACCGAGACCACGACGAAACTCGTCAGTGCAGCCGTACGCATTCTCGGCGAGAACCCAGAACTGCAGGCCTCGCTGCGCGGAGACCGAAACAAAATCCCGGCGTTCCTCGAAGAGACGCTGCGCATGGAGAGCCCTGTGAAGGCACACTTCAGAATGGCGCGCAAAACCACAACCGTTGGGGGAGTAGAGGTGCCTGCCGGCACAACTGTGATGCTCTTGCCAGGTGCGTGCAATCGCGACGAAAGAAAATTCGAAAACCCGCACAGCTTCGACGCTGATCGACCGAACGTGCGAGAGCAGATCGCGTTCATTCGCGGCGTCCACTCATGCCCCGGCGCCCCGTTGGCGAGGACTGAGGGACGGATCTCGATAAACCGAATCCTTGACCGCATGGCCGCAATTGAGATTTCTGCCAAGCACCATGGGCAGGCTTTGCAGCACCAATATGAGTACGAGCCAACCTTCATCTTGCGAGGACTGCGCGAACTTCATGTGACGTTCAGGTCACTTGACTGAAGACGACCCCTCTCCGACAAACGTGCCGGAAGGTCGCATCGCGGCACCAGGGTCAGGCAGGACCAGCGATCAGGCACCCGTCGACGCCAAACTATCTGCCACGACGGGCCTTAACTTGTAGAAGTGAGGGGCGTTTGTCTTGTTCACGGTGCGAGCGAGGATGTGCACACAGAGGCCGCAGGCTCATGCACACGGACGTCCTAAGGTTATCGAGTGAACCGCAATAGTGGTTGCACGCTGACCAACCCCTCTGCCCGCGAACCAATTACGGCGCGCGATTACCGATGAAGCCCCTGCACCACAGACGGAGCGGCGAAGCGGTTCACCAACTCGTGCTCGGCCTGTTTGTCCTTGAGCGGCCAGTACCACAGCGAGAATGTGATGTGAAAAAGCCATTGTGCGGCCAACGGGTCGCTCTGACCGATCATTTCTTCGGCAATCTTAGTTACTAGCGGTGAGGAGTTGACAGCGCCGCCGTCGCGTCCAGGCCTAATGTCGCCCATGATCAGCTCTCCCAGCGGTTCGGCCCGCATGTGCTCCAAGCCGACTAGGATGGCCGCAGCGATCCGGTCGGTACCGCTTAAGTCCGCAATTGCCTCGTTGACCGAGCGGGCTATGCGCTCAGAAAACCGCGATATTAGCGCTTCAAAGATGGCAGCTTTGCCACCCGCGTGGCGGTAGACCGTGGCTGGCGAGCAGTGCAGCTTGGCCGCAAGAGCTGCAATGGTGAACGCTTGAAATCCGTTACGCGACACTAAATCCGAGGCTGCAGAGAGGATGTGGTCACGCGCGGTGGCATTGCGGTCGGTTCCCAATGCCCATTCCCGTCGACTCATGCGAGATCCTCCTCAATCTTCGGAAATCGTTTACTCATCTGCGAGACTAATTTGACCAGGTGTCTCATGGAAGTTCCTGGTAGGAACTTTTGCGACGCGCATTTTCGGCCTCCGGTGACGTGGGCCGACCTCTCATATTGACTCAGAGTCCTTGACGCTTGTGGTTGTCCCCGTTGACTCTTGAACCGTGAACGTCGAGATGTGTTGGTGCGACGGGCGGGCTGCCGGAGCGAGTTTGAAGGCTCGGTGCCAGCTCGATGCCGTCTTGATCGCACACATGTCCGCCTACTACCGAAAGCCTGATGATGATTGATTTTGAGGGTCAAGTTGCCGTCGTTACCGGAGGTGGTAGGGGCTTGGGCCGACTCTACGCGCTGGATCTAGCACGTCGCGGAGCCGCGTTGGTGGTCAACGATTTAGGCGGCACTATGGGCGGGGAGGGTTCTGACGCCAAAGTTGCCGACGAGGTTGTCGCCGAAATCGTCGAGGCCGGCGGCAAAGCCGTACCCTCCTATGACTCGGTCGCCACTGCCGAAGGGGGTAACGCGATTGTCCAAGTCGCCGTCGAACACTTCGGGCGTATAGATGTTGTGATCAGCAATGCAGGCATCTTTAACAGCATCGCGTTTGACGAACTTGAATCAGACCAGTGGCGGCAGATGTTGGCTGTCCACCTAGATGGCGGCTTTCACCTGAGTCAACCCGCCTTCAAGGTCATGAAGAAACAAGGCTACGGAAGGTTCGTGTTCATCTCGTCGTCGGGCGGCGTGTTCGGGCAACACCTCGAGGCGCACTATGGCGCCGCCAAGGCGGGGCTGGTCGGTCTGAGCAATGTCATCGCGCTCGAGGGAGCCGATCACGGTATCCTTTCGAATACAGTACTGCCGTTTGGGTTTTCGCGAATGGTCACCGAGACTGTCGATGCGAAAACTCTCGAGGAAACCGGGCTCAAGGACCTCATCGCGCCGGATAAGGTAGTGCCGATGGTGACTTACCTGGCCAGTCGTGCCTGCCATTGCACTCACCAGAACTACTCCGCCCTGGCCGGCAGATACGCACGGGCTTTTATCGGTCTCGCCGACGGCTGGTTAGCCGATGCGGACGCCACCGCCACCGCCGACGATATCGCCGAACACTTCTCCGAAATTTCCGCGACCGAGCCATTCACCGTCCCTGGGAACATTTACGAGGAGCTTTTTGGTGTTGTGGGTCGCCTCGGCGTGGACATTTCTGGCGGATAGTCAAGCGGCTGTAGATCTAGGGAATGAGCGCCGCCCTGGTTGATCGCTGACACGCCGGGATACGGTTCGGACGCATTGCCATTAGAACGGTCTACTGCTGGTTGATTAGGGGAGTTCCCGTGTCATCGATGCCAAGCCCGGGGAATGGGGCCCATTCCCGAATTGCAGGGCCCAGCCGCCGGCGAAGGTAACCCCGAAGTTCGTCAGGCGTCCGCGGTGGGACGACGCCCTCGATACGCCTCGGTCGGGTCGTCAAAGACGGTGAGACGCTGGCTGAGTTTTCTCACGAAATGACGCATGCCAACAGCTGCCGCGGCGCGTAGTAGCGCCACGGTGCGCGAAAAGTATCGGTGAATGCTCGTGCTACTGAGCCGAGTTCGGAGGCGACATGACCGAAGGTCGTTCGCGCACCGCGCCGCTCAACGCACCGGTGGGTCGCCGCGAGCGTCCGCGCGACTGCTCGTCCGCGTATTCGGCGGGGCATTCTTGATTGTCCTTGGACTGCTGTGGGTCAATGCTCTGCCCGACTATCTCGGCGGGTCCGGCGGAAAGTCGGCGTCTGGCACGCCGGCTGGGAATCTCGCCTATGCCTTCCTGTGCTTTGTCATAGCTGCGTGGATGACCTTTTCGGTTTCGATTGGAAACAAGCAGGACGCTGCAACGTCTGAATCCGCCCGGGAAGGGTTCGTAGGCAACGCAAGTGAGAAGGATGACAATGTCAACTTGTACTGGCCCCGGTATGACGGTCGGATTTGGCCCCGGCCCGGTCCGGGTGGTTCAGCCCCAGAAGATGCCGGTGGGGTCTTTGTCGATTTCGGTGAGCAGGTCGGCGATGTGGGCTCAGGGGTTGAGTAGGTCGTAGCGGTGGAATCGCTGGTGGCGGTCGCGCCAGTAGAGAGTCCAGGTTTCGGTGGTGGCGGTGTAGCGCAGTCCGGCGATCGGGAAGCTAATCCAGTCTGGGCCGAAGTCTTCACGCCAGGTGGGCGGTGCTCGGTGATGGTCAGATGCCTGGATGTGACGTCGCATTCGACGCGCACTTCGTGGCGTGCCTCTTCGGGAACTCTTGCCGCGCACCAGCGTTGCACGCGTGCGACGTCGAGTTCAGGAACAGTCACGGCTGGTCACCAGCGGGGTTGGCCGGCGGCGGTGGTGAGGTGGTCGTAGGCGGTGTCGAGTTGTCGTTGGCGGCGCCGGCTGGGTTCGTGGTTGGCTGCGGCGGCCAGCGAGTCGATCAGGTCGTCGAGTTCGGTGTCGGTGACCGCGAGGTGAAGTTCATTGCCGCGGGCGCGGATCGCGAAAACTGCTCGGTGGCAGTCATGGTCGAGGAACGGCAGAGTGCGCAGCGCTGCGGCGGTGTCAGTATCGACAACAACGTCTCGGACGGGCTCTGCCGCGGTCAGCTGCTGGCGACGTAGGTCGTAGATCGAGGTTGCCCAGTTGCTGATGGTGCCGGCGTCATCGCAGTGACTGCAGCACCAGTTGATGGGGTGCTCGGGTTGGGTCCAGCTCACCACGATGCGGCCAGGGCAGGCGCGGTGGACCGGCCGGCGCCGGCACGGCAGGGCGGTTTCCCATCGGGTATGGGCGTCTCCGGCTGATGCGGCGGCGACGATGGCGCTCAGGTGCTCGGCGAGCTTGCGGGCCGGCCCCGGGGTGTCGGGTCCAACGTCGAGGAAGTGCTGCAGATCGGCGACCAACATGACTTGGTCACTGTAGCGGTCACGAGGTGGTGGTGGCGTGGGTCAGCTGCCGGCCAGTTCGGCCGCGGTGCTGTGTCGTGTGCGGGCATGGGCCAGCCGGTAGGAGGTGGTGCCGGTCTCGATGATCTGTCCGGCGAAGGTCAACCGGTCGACGATCGCCGCACACAACCGCGGGTCGGTGAATGTCTTGGTCCAGGCCGAGAACGGTTCGTTGGAGGCGATCGCCACCGCGGAGCGTTCTTCGCGTTCGGTGAGCACCTGGAACAACAACTCCGCACCACGGCGATCCAGCTGCAGGTAGCCCAGTTCATCGATCAGCAGCAGATCGACCTGGCCGTAGCGGTTGATCAGCTTGCTCAGCTGGGCGTCGTCGGCGGCTTCGATGAGTTCGTTGACCAGCTTGCTGGCCAGGGTGTAGCGGACCCGGTAGCCGGATTCGGCGGCTAGGGTCCCCAGGCCGATCAGCAGATGACTCTTGCCGGTTCCGGAGTCCCCGGTCAAGCACAGTGGTTCACCGGCCCTGACCGATGCGCAGGTGCGCAAGGCGCCGATGAGCGCGGGGTTGATCGCCAGGTTGACCTCAAAGTTGAAATCCTCGAGCCTTTTTGGGCGGGGAAAGCTTGCGTCGTGCACGCGACGGGCGGCCCGGCGCCGATCCCGGTCGTCGCACTCGGCGATCACCAACTCCGATAAGAATCCCAGATAGGACTGCTGCTCGCGTTCGGCGGCTGCGGCGATCTCGGCGACGCGGTCACGCATCGTGGGCAGTCGCAGCATGCGGCAACCCTGCTCGATGGCCGCGACCGCGGCTTGCTCGGTGACGTTGCGCCGTGCACTACTCATGAGGTTTCCCGGCCCAGCAAGGTGTCGTACTGGTCGAGCGAGCTACACCCAGCATACGCCCGGCGCGATTGATTACAGTCTTCAAGACCGGATGCCGTTGCGGCTACAGGATGAAAGGGAACCAGAGTGTGACGATAGTTCGTCCGCAGGGGACCCGGTGACAACCGCCGTCGGCACGCTATGGGTTCGGAAATCTCGATGGTGGTTTGCCGTCTTTGCGATCTTGCTCAGCGTCGCGGCGGTGCCGCTAGGTATTGGCTGGTGGCGCAATCACGTGTGGGAACGAGAGGTTTTGCGACGGGATTGCATGCCGCCGCTGCCGCCGCACCCCGACACGGACATGCTTGGGGAGGCAGGCTTCGCCCTCGTTGCCATCGCGATGGGTTTCCTACTCGTCGGCCTAATACTTGTACTTTTCAGCCGTCACCGATGGTGGACCAAAGTCAGTGCCGCAGTGATCATCGCAGTCGTCTTGATATTGGAACTATGGCTTGTCCTGCTGCTCATCTTCGTGAAGGATTCATCGCACCCGAACGGGGAGACCTTGCCGTGCCAATGGCTGGTCGGTTGATCCCGGGAAGATTCGCAAATGACCGGTGACTTGGTTCAAATCGCGCCCGCCGAAGTCAAGAACGCTGGAAGCACCATCGAGACCGAGGCAGCTTCCGCGCGCGCCGCACTCGTCCCGCTATTTGACTCGGCGCAACCTGCGGCAAGCGGGAACCCTGGCTTCGTCACAGGGCCGAAGTTAGTGGTCTTGGCGGACGGACTCAAGCGCGAAATGGACTCCGTGATCACCAGATTGGCCGGAACGGGCAACGCCATAGTTTCGTCCGCGCAAGCCATGTACAACGCCGACAACACTCACGGCATGGACATCGACGCCGACAACGCGACCGGTCTCAGCCGTGTTGCCACCGCACTCAACGGTCTTGGACAGCCGCCAGCGCCATAATTCGCGGTAATGACGCGCACCAGCTACTCCTGCGACATCAGCGGACCCCACCCATTGTGTCCGGACGGAAAGCCTCTGCGCCGACGCGCTCCGTGTTAACAGCACCATGTGCTCACGTGAACGGCTTCGTGCCGGATGCCCGGACTCTGAACCGTTGGCGTGGTGGGTGCCTACGATGCCGCCGCCGCTATAGCTGAACGGGTGCGTTGGGCTCGCGGCGTGACGGTGTTCAAATACACCCCTAGGGGTGTAGTCGGACATCCCGAGGGAGGTGTTGCATGAAGTTAACGCCGTACGGGCCGACGCCACCATACATCCACTGATCTTCATTCAAATCTGTTGTCACGCAGTGGATCTCGCGTCCGCTCGCGGATCGAGACTAACCGAGACCGTCATCAAAAGGGAGTACGCAAATGACTAGGACGTTTGCTGAGGAATTTCTGGCTCGCTCAAGCACCCTGACCAGCGTTGGCTGGATCGGTTACATAATTATTGGTGCACTTGCAGGCTGGATCGCCAGCCTCATCATGAAGACCAGAGAAGGCCTGTTACTCGATATCGTCATCGGCGTCGTAGGGGCACTCCTTGGCGGCTTCTTGCTCAGCTTCGTGGTTGACACCGCCAGCGGCGGATGGTGGTTCACGCTATTCACTGCAATCTTTGGCGCAGTCCTGCTGCTGGGTTTACTGCGGTTAGTGCGCGGGCGATCAGCCCAACCACACGGTCGACTGCACCGCTAGCGCCGTTGTACGTGGTCCGGGCGACCAAATCTCCTGTGGCGCAGTCCCGATGGATTTTTGGGCGCGAAACCGACCTCAATTCGGTTCGGGCCAACGGGTTGCCGGTCGGGCATTCCTTTCCGGGTAGGTGAAGACGGAGCCCTCGATGTCGGGCGTGACGGTGCTGGGTGCTCAACACCGTTCACCATCGAGGGCTCTGTCGATCCGGTAGCGACTGTGAGATACGAGTGCAGCACAGCGCCGAACCGCTCGCGGACGACGAGCTTTGGCCGAACATCAGTATCCGATTCTTGGCCGCGATCTCCGCGGCGTAGGGTTCTCGAAGGCTGGCAACCAGAGACAGCGCCGGCAGTCCGACTCGACGACTCACCCACGGATTGCCGGCGAAGGCAACCCTCCGGTTCACCTCGGCTTCGCCACCGACACCCGAGTAGTGAACGCCATTCCGGCAGTCTGCGAGGCCAGCCCCGGTGACAGGATCTATTGGCCTGTAGCTGACCAGCCAAGCTCCAGCCCTCGACAATGGGGATGCTGTGCGGCCAAAGTTATGCGATTCGACTGATTCATCTAATGCTATTTGACCGATTCGCTCCACCAAAACCACCCGCGACATTTCCGCGCAGGCTGATTTTAAGGGTTAACTTCAGGTAAACTTCCGGCTAACTCCCGGTGCCCCGGGGGGACCCGACGGCCGCGATATCGACAACCCGTCGGGGGGCCTAGCAGAACGGAGCCCTGCCATGTCCATTCGCGTCACCGCTTCTGCCGGATCCCTGTTAGCCGCGCTTCTTGCGCTCACCGGTGCCGCGGTCGTGGGTGCAGGTCCAGCATCGGCCGACCCGAGCCAAGACGATCACTTCCTGGCACTGCTCGACGAGAAAGGTGTCGCTGCCCTTTCGGGCGTGCCGAGCCTGATCGCCACAGCGCATGAGATCTGCGGCAAACTCGGTGCCGGGGTGCCGGCGGACACCTTGGTAGATGCATTGGTGGACAATGCAAATGCCATCACCCCCGGTGCCGATCCTGGCCGACTCGCGCGTACCGAGTCTCGATTCCTGGCTGCCGCAGTCGAGGCTTACTGTCCGACCGAGCGGGGACGGGTAGCTTTCATCAATCCTGCGGGATGGAACACTCCCAAACTCCGGGTGGCGCTCGCTTCGTCGATGAAAGAGACAAACCCGGAGAACCCGACTCCGCCAGCGCCGGGAACGGACGCCCAGAATCTGATGCCGCCGCAGGCAGTGGCCCCACCTCCGCCGACCAGGGTGGCACCTCCTGTGGTCGGTCCTCCGCCGGGGGGCGGCGGGGGAGCGGGGGGCACTGGCGGTGGTACCGGTGGAGGGGCGCCTTTACCGCCCATGGAACCAGGCATCATCACGTTGGCCCCGTAAGTTATTCGGTTCTCTGACAACATTTTTCGAGGTCGACAGGTTCACGTCCAGGCTTGCTCGCGCCAGCGCCAGGCGTTGTCGCGCAAGAACCGCTCGAGGGTGCGCGGCGGACGGTTCAACAACTGCTGCACCTTGTCAGTGAGCGGCTGATTGCGCCCCAGCTTCGTCAAGGTGTAGACCGCTGACATGAATCCGATTGTGTCCCAGCCGACCCCGCGACGGTGCAGCCGTGCGGCAAAGCGCACCAAACTCGGATTGGTGTAGCGCACCGGATATCCCAGCGCCGCGGACAACGCGACAGCGACCTCGTCCATGGTCAGCGCGGCCGGCCCGGTGAGGTGATAGACGGCGTTGCGATGATTGTCCGGTTGCAGCAATGCCATAGCGGCAACCTCGGCCGCATCGCGCGCATCGATGAAGCTGGTGAGATCGTGTCCGGCCGGAATGAACAATTCGCGGCGCTCGACAATGTCGGTGCCGTGCGTGGAGATAGCTCGGTGCAGGTTATGCATGAAAAAGCTGCACCGCAAGAGCGACCAACTCATGGAACTGGCACGCAGCGCCGCCTCGACCTTGTAGTGCGGGATGAACCGGGCGCGGTCAGCACCGAATACCGACACGTACACCACATGGCGACATCCCACCTGCTGAGCCGCATTCACGAACGGAATCACCGCATCCCGCGCCGCACGATTGCCCGGCAACGGAAACAGCAGAAACAGCACCTCGATCCCGTCCAATGCGGCAGGCCAGGTGGACCGGTCGAAGAAATCGAATTTCAGCACCTGCGCCTGGTCGCAGACCCGGTCGCGGAGCAGGTCGGGATGGCGGCCGACGACGCGCCAACCGCTCGCCGGTGGGTTGGCGCGCAACACCTCCACCAACTGCTCGCCCACATTGCCCGAGGGACCCGTGATCAGCAGCACGGCCGATGTTTACCACAGCACGGAAAAACAAGGCGCCGGTCGCACGGGTTCAGGGATGCAGGCTCCACTGCCCGTAATCCTGGGCAAGGACATCGTTGACGTCGACTTCTTGACCCCCGACCTTCGGGCCTGGATTCGACGCCGTACTGACCACCCTCTGGTAGAGAACCGCAGCGGGGTCGATTTTGCTGCCGGACCAGGCCTTGGTCTGCCAGGCCCACCGGTGGCCGGGGGTGCGCGAAGCACCGATGACGCCGTCGGCGGCGGCCCATTGGCACACATCGATACCGCCGTAGACGCCGGTGCGCTGCACGCCGAGCGCCGAATTGATTCCGCGAAACCACTTCAGCGCCACGGTGTTCCAGGTGTCGCGGTTGATGTCCTCGTCGATGGTGAAGAAGATCGGGGCACTCTGCGCGCCACCGGCCGCGGTGTGCAGCTTCCAGGCGGTGCGGGCGTCGTCGACACCGCCGGCGAACCCGCGCTTGAAGTCCGATGGTGCCGACCCGCCCGGCTTGCCGTACTGGTAGTTGCTGACGATCATCAGCCCGGCTGCGGTCAGTTGCTCGGCGTAGGGCCGGGTGATCGGCTTGGCGCCGAAAGACGAGCCGGGCCGTGATAGCGAGACGTAATTGATGACCCCGGCATAGCCGGCCGCCCGGATCTGCTCCGCTGGAATCTGGTGCATGGCGAAGTCGATCAGTTTGGGCGGGGCGGCCGCTGCCGCGGGGACGGCGGCACTCGCCGCATGCAACCCCGGCAGTGCGGACAAGGCTAGGGCGCAACGCAATACGTCACGCCGGGCGATAGGGCGCGATCGCCGAAGGTCTGAATTGACCGACAAGTCGGGCATCGCGCGATGTTAACAATGTGACCATTGTTAAAACGTGTCGTGAGCTAACCGATATCAAATCGGTCCGTGCGGTTCACAACCCGGCGCCGGCGGCGGAGATCGCCTCGCGCATACCTCTGGTCGCCAGTCGGTCGGCGAGCTCATTGTCGGCGACGCCGGCGTGCCCCTTCACCCAGAACCACTCGACGCGGTGACGTGCACAGGCCGCTTGCAGCCGTTGCCAGAGGTCGACGTTCTTCACCGGTTGCTTCGCGGCGGTCTGCCAGCCGTTGCGCTCCCACCCCAGAACCCATTTGGTGATGCCGTTCCGGACGTAGGTGCTGTCGGTGTAGAGATGCACTGTCACGGCCCGGGTCAGTGCCTCCAGCGCCATGATGGGCGCCATCAGTTCCATCCGGTTGTTGCTGGTCTTGTGAGATTCGCCGCCGCACATCTCGCGGACGTGCTGACGTTGGCGCAGCACCACCCCCCAGCCGCCGGGCCCGGGATTGGGTCGGCACCCACCGTCGGTGTGGATGACCACCACGTCGTCGTCCATCCGCTCAGTCCGCCCGTGCCTCGCGGAGTAGCCGCACGGCCTTGGGGCCGACGCCGTGAAGCGCGAGCAGGTCGTCGAGATCCGTTGGCAGGGAGCCGATGGTGCGGAAGCCGGCATCCCGGAGCGCGCCGGTCGCCGGGCGACCGATCCGGACACCATCAAAGAGGGGACCGCGATCCTCGGTGTCAGCCATGCGCCGAGGATAGGCATGCAGGCCCGCAGTTGGCGTCGCGACGCGCTATCTGCTCGCGGATTTGGCAACGCCGATCTTGACCATACGTCCAAGCGCGATTGTATGGTGAGTGGATGAGTCGCTCGACCGTAGGCGCTCGAAGCGCGACTACCCGTGACGCCGATCCGCTGCTCGGTCTGCCGTTCGAGGATTCCGACGACGTGATCCGTGCCGCCGTCGCGGAAGCCAGTGTGCCCGCATTGTTGATGTCGATGGTGCACATGACCGGTGAACTCGGACTGCTCGACGAGCTGCCACGGCCGTTCATGCTCATCGCGATGGATCTGCAAGGCGGGATGAGCGAACCCGACAAACAGATCGTGCGCGAGCGTGCCTTCGATGTGATCTGCGAGTACCGCGACCGCGGCTGCCCGCCGCCGTTCGTCCCGGACGGCGAACAAATGCGGGTGATGCTCGACGTGATGTCCGCCGGCACGGTCACCGAACAATTCGTCGACTACGTCGCGGCGGACCTGCGGTTCAGCGACGCCGATCAGTGCGGCCCGGTGCTGGCCTCGAGCGAGGAACAGCGCGCCGAGTTCCCCGTCGTGGTCATCGGATGCGGCGAAGCCGGCCTGTTGGCCGGCATCAAACTCAAAGCGGCGGGCCTGCCGTTCACGATCGTGGAAAAGCAGTCTGCGGTCGGCGGGACATGGCTGGCGAACCGGTATCCCGGGTGCCGCGTCGACATCGCCAACCAGTACTACGCCTACTCGTTCGAGCCGACGGACCACTGGACGCACTACTACTCCGAGCAGCCCGAGATCCTGCAATACCTGCAAGACGTCGCCGCCCGGCACGGCATCGAGCCGCACGTGCGTTTCAACACCGCCGTGACCAGCGCGGTCTGGGACGACGCGACGGCGACGTGGCAAGTAACCATCCGGTCCGCCGAGGGTGGCACCGAGACGCTGGCCTCCCGGGCCCTGATCTGTGCCGTCGGCCAGTTCAGCAACCCCGTCATCCCGGACATCAAAGGCGCCAACGACTTTCGTGGGCCGTCATTCCACACCGCAGACTGGCGTGACGACGTCGAATTGACGGGCAAGCGGGTGGCGGTGATCGGCGCCGGCGCCAGCGGATTCCAGCTCGTGCCCGCGATCGCGGACAGGACCGAACAGGTGGACGTCTACCAGCGCACCCCGCAGTGGATGGCACCCAATCCGCTGTATCACGACGCCATCCCCGACGGTGCCAGGTGGGCGATCCGTCATCTGCCCTATTACGGGAGATGGTTGCGGTTCGTGTCGTGGTGGCCCATTGCGGACGCGCTCGACGAGCAAGTGATGATCGACCCGCAGTGGAACAACGGCGGGTTGTCCTGCAACGCATCGAACCACGCGATTCGGGAGATGTTCATCGCGTGGATGCGGGTCTTCTGCAAGGACGAAGAGCTACTCGAGAAAGTGACGCCGAAGTATCCGCCGATGGGCAAGCGGACGTTGCAGGACAACGGAACCTGGCTCACGACGCTGCAGCGCGACGACGTCGAACTCGTCACCGATCCCATCGCCGAAATCACCGCCAACGGGGTGAGGACGGTCGATGGCAGGCACCGTCCGGCCGATGTGCTGGTCTGGGCCACCGGATTCGACGTCAACCACCAGCTCGGCCCCATCAACGTCCGCGGCCTCGACGGGATCGAACTCAACTCGGTGTGGGGCGACTCCGCCTACGCCTACCTCGGGGTCACCGTGCCGGGTTTCCCGAATTTCTTCTGCATGTACGGACCCGGCACCAACGCCGTCAACGGTGCCAGCATCATCTACAACTCCGAGTGCCAAATGCGTTACGTCATGGGGTGTATCGACATGGTGATCGCCGGCGGTCAGGGTTCGGCGACGGTCCGAAAAGACGTCTGCGACGACTACAACCGGCGCGCGCAGGCGCGGTTGAACGAGATGGTGTACAGCCATCCGGCGGTGACCAGCAGCTACTACAAGAACGCCGCGGGTGGCCTGCCCACTCTTTACGGTTTCCGCATCTTCGACTATTGGCGGTGGACGAACCGGGTGAACCCGGATGACTACGAACTGCGCTCCAGGTAGTCGCGACCTGGCCATACAGGTTTCAGCAGGATGTACCGTGGCCCGGATGGTTGTGACGTTCCGCAACGTTAGAGGCCGCTGAACGACCTAGCGAAAAACCGCCTCAACAAATCTGATTCGGCTTTCGAGTCTTTCAGCGGCCAAACCCAGAGAGCCAGAAACACGCGGATGAGCCACTGCTCGGCCAGTGGGTCCCGAACTTCGTCGCCGAGCATCTCCGCGGCGAACTCTCGGACGGCGGGCGAATCGGTGAGCCAGTCGCTGCTCGAGTTCATGTCCACTGACCGGAAGAGTTGCGTCAACGGGTGCGACTGCACATGCTGGAGCGCGACGAGGGTCGCGGTCAGGACTCGCTCGGAACCGCGGAGGCCTTTGATGCTTTCCCTGAGATCGTCGATGATTTGCGTTGCCTGGATCTTGACGACCGCGTCGCGAATCGTTGCTTTACCGCCGGCATGTCGATAAATCGTGGCGGGTGAGCAATGGACCCTGGCGGCCAATGCCTCGATGGAGAAGCCTTCGTAGCCCACGTCGGAAATCAGCTCGACGGCCGCCGCGTAGATCCGATCCGCAGCCTCGCTGTGACGATCTCGTCCCACCAGCCAGTCAGAGGGCGACATAGGTCGATGTTCTACCCTGCCTGACCCCGGTTGCAAGTTGTTTCGCACGCTGAGACAGATTGACCGCTATTTCTCATGCCGGTGCGCAGGTCAAGCCGTGCAACCGATTTCGGGGAAGGCTCCGAAGTGTATGGCAGGTTATCAACTTCGTCCGCAACCGTTGACGTGACTGGACAACGCGCTCAACCTGATTGGGTGGCGGTATTGGATGACCCGGCGAACTTCTTCGGCACCGCCGCATTGCAGGATCCATATCCGCTCTACGAGCGCATGCGTGCGGAGGCCCCAGTGCACCGCATCGGCGATTCGGTGTTTTACGCCGTCTGCGGCTGGGATGCGGTGATCGACGCGGTCAATCGGGTCGACGACTTTTCGTCGAATTTGAGTGCGACCATGGTCTACCGCGAGGACGGAAACGTTGTCCCGTTCGAGATGATGGAGGCAGGCAGCCCCAGCCACGCACTGGCCACCGCCGACGATCCGATCCACGCCGTGCACCGCAAAATCCTGCTGCCACACCTGTCTGCCAAGCGTGTCCGGGTGATCGAAGAATTCGCCGGGCAAGTCGCCGAACGGCTCTGGACGGAGAACCTGCACAGCGGCCGCATCGAGTGGATGGGTGCCCTGGCCAATCGTCTGCCGATGATGGTGGTCGCCAAGTTGCTCGGGCTGCCCGAGACCGACGTCGACAGGCTCATCCGACTCGGCTTCGCGACCACCACCCTGCTCGACGGCGTGGTCACCCAAGCTCAACTCGAGGCTGCGGGTCGTGCCGCATTCGAGCTGTCGAGCTACGTCATGGAGCATTTCGAAAAGGCAAGTCACTCAGCTGAATCCGGTCTGATCTCGGACCTGGCCTCCCGTTTCGCGTCAGGAGAAGTCGATCAGACCGTCGCGATGGGCATCATGCTGACACTTTTCAGCGCTGCCGGTGAATCGACGGCATCGCTGTTGGGTAGCGCGGCCTGGATCCTCGCCGAACGCCCGGACATCCAACGGCGGTTGCGGGATTCGCCCGAACTGCTCAACGCGTTCATCGAAGAGGCCCTCCGATACGAGCCACCGTTCCGCGGCCACTACCGCCACGTGTGGCGCGACACGACCCTGGGCGGGGTGGCAGTGCCGGCCAACGCGCATCTATTGCTGATGTGGGGTGCCGCTAATCGCGATCCGGGACACTTCGAGGCGCCCGACGAGTTCCGACTCGACCGCACCTCCGCGAGAGGCCATGTGACGTTCGGCAAGGGCGTGCACTTCTGCATCGGCGCCGCACTGGCACGGTTGGAGGCCCAGATCGTCTTTCGGATGCTGCTGGAACGCACCACGTGGATCGACGCGGTCGACGTCGGAGAATGGTTGCCCAGCATCCTCGTTCGCCGCTTGAGCCGACTCGAGTTGGCCGTCCGGTAGTCCTAATCAACCGGTTTCTGCTCAACGACTTCGACGAGCCGCAACTTGTATTGCGGCGCATCCGGGGGAGGGTATGGCAACGGCGTCTTCTCGACCCGTAAGTGATAGATATAGCCCGGTCGGTACTGGAAGCCCGCAATCGAGGACGTGTCGTTCCAGCTGAGTTCCCACGGTTTGTTCGGATCCCAGCGCAGTTGCAGGCAGTCTCGCGGTTTGGGGCCGACGCGGCAGGGCTGTGTCTGATCGGCGACGTAGAGGTCGAGCACTTGTGGTTCGGCGGGTCTGTTCGACGGCGTGGTCGCCGCGCTCGAGCTTGTTTGCGTGGGCGGTTGCCCGCTGTGGCCGCACCCTGCCGCCGTCAACGCCAGCAGTGCGGTCGCAAGAGATGTGTAGATCGGTGAGGGCACAGTTAAGACCTTAAGCGCGGGCGGCGATCAGCGCGCACTGCCGAGATCAGGATTCGAACAAGCGCGCCGCGTTGTCGTTGGTTGCCGACACCAACGGCCCCCGGCAGTTCTCCCGATTCCGGTCGATGAAACCCGCTGGCGCGAAAGGGAAATCACTGCCATACAGTAGCCGATCGGACCCGATGACATCGGCGGCCAGGCGCAGGGCGGCAGGGTCGGCGGACAACGCGATGTCGTAATAGCACCGCCGCAACTGATCCCGTACCGGCTCTCGGCGACCCCCGCCGGCCGACGGAATCTCGTCGAGCATGGACAGCCGCCAGGCCACCCACGGCAGCGTGCCACCCAGATGCGACAACACCAGCTTCATTCGTGGATAGCGTTGCAGCGATTCGGCGAGGATCATTTCCGCGACCATCCGCGTCGTGTCAAAGGTGAACTCCAATACCGGTGCAGGCAAGAACAATTGGGTGCCCGTCATCGGTGGCGGCAGATTCGGATGCACATGCACTACCGCGCCGTACCGGTCGAGTTCCTCCAGCACCGGCGCGAACGACGGGTCGCCGAGATAGCGGCCGCCGTAATTGGTCAGCACCGCAACGCCGTTCAGCTTCAGCTCGTCCAGGGCGCGCCGAACTTCCTTCACCGACGCCGTCACATCGGGCATCGGCAGGACCGCGAAGCCGCCAACCACATCAGGATTGCGCGCCGCGAGATCGGCGATGGTGTCGTTGCATTGACGGGCCAGCGCGTGACGTTCACCGTCGGGAATCGGGTCAAGCGCGGGGGCCGAGATCGACACGATCGCGCGACCCAGGCGGAGGCTGTCGATGCGGTCGAGCATCCCTTGTTCGGACCACGCCGGTTGCGGTATGCCGCCGACGGTGCCGTCGGTGACGGCGTCGATCGCAGCGCGGTAGCAGTCCGGGACCACATGGTGATGTACGTCGACCAAGCCGCTGCCCATCGGCCAACCATACCTCTTGGTATGTTCGTGGCATGGCGGAAGTGGCCGACGCTTTCATCGGTGGCGAAGCAGTGCAGACCGATCGGCGCCCCGTCTACAACCCGGCTCATTCCGACCAGATCGTGGGTCTTGCCGGACACAGTGATGCCGCTGTCGTAGATCGTGCCGTGCGGTCGGCGCACGCTGCGGCAGCAGAGTGGGCGGCAAGCGCGCCGCGGGAGCGAAAGCGCTTGATGAGAGCGGCCGCCGTGGCTGCCACGGTTGACTTCGAATCGCTTACGACTTTGCTGACCCGCGAGCAGGGCAAGGTGTTGTGGGAGTCCGTCATCGACCTCGCGGGTGCGCCCTACCTGTTACACGAATGTTCGAAATTGATCGATCGGGTCGTCGCCGAAGACGTCACCGACGACGAGCGCGGCCGGTTCGTCGTCCGGCGACGACCGGTGGGCGTCGTGGGCGTCATCGTCCCGTGGAACTATCCGGTGTTGTTGGCCTTCAACGGGATTGCGGCGGCATTGGCGGCGGGAAACACGGTGGTGGTGAAACCCCCGGAGTTGGCGCCGCTGGCCTTGACCAAGATTGTCGCGGCGGTTGCGGCCGCCCTGCCGACGGGTGTGCTCAATGTGGTGCCGGGCGACGGAGTCCAGACCGGCGGCGCACTGGCCGCCGATCCGCTGGTCCGTCGAATCCTGTTCACCGGCGGCATCACCAGCGGTCGCGAGGTCATGCGTTCGGCGGCGCAGAACATCACCGGCGTCGGGTTGGAACTCGGCGGCAACGATCCCGCCCTCGTCCTGGCGTCGGCGGTGGTCGACGACGAACTGGTGAAAGCGTTGCGTCACTCGGCGTTCACCTGCTCAGGACAGATTTGCTTTGCAATCAAACGAATTTACGTGCACCGCAGTCACTATGCCGCTCTGGTCGATGCGCTGGCCGACGCAGTAAACGAGATCGCCGTCGGGGACGGGCTCGATCCGCAAAGCACGATCGGGCCTTTGATCACCCGGGCCGCCCGCAGCAGAGTGCAGGGTCTGATCGAGGCCGCGACTTGCTCAGGTGCGACCGTTCGTCGGCTGGGCCGCAAAGTCGACCCCGCGACCTGGGACGGGGGTCATTTCCTGTTGCCCCACTTGGTGACTGACATCGCGCACGACAGCGGGCTGGTCGCCGCGGAGCAGTTCGGGCCGGCGCTACCCGTCGTCGCGTTCGATTCCGAAGACGAGGCGATCCGGATGGCCAATGACTCCGAGTTCGGTCTGGCGGCCTCGGTGTGGGCCCGGGATGACGACCACGCATTCGAGGTGGCCCGAAAGATCGATGCGGGAACGGTATTCGTCAACGTGCATCGCGCCGGGGCATCGGATCACACCACGCCGTTCGGTGGCGTCAAGCAAAGTGGGATCGGCCGGATCAACGGGTGGGCGTCGATCGAAGAAGTCACCGATGTCCAGACCCTCATCCGTCGCGACGATGCGGAATCGCTGCCGGGCGCACTGAACACGTCGCCGGAACGAGTCAGGTCCCGTCGACATGGGATTTTTCGACTCGAGTGGTGGTCGGCTGCACCGGCTCGCTATAGCCTCGGGGAGGGGGCTTGCTACCGGCGACCCCTACGCGACGTGCACGGTCGACAGTGGAGGGATCATCCGGCATGGCCATTGACTACAACAAGCCGAAGAAACAACCGCCGCCATCCTCGCCGCCACCC